>DATNMQ010000124.1:0-2613 GCA_035602465.1 Candidatus Sulfotelmatobacter sp.
TCGCGGCTACGAGCGCGCGCCTGGCCGGATGAACTCCCCGCGACCGGGATCCTTGCCTCGGACGAGGGTCCTGACCGTCCGGCCGCGGATCTTCTGGCCCTCGTGGACGCTGAACGGGTTGCGGTAGAGCAGGTCCTCACGGCGGACGACGTCCTCGTGGGCGAGGTCGACGATCCACAGGTCGCCGTCGAACCCGGGGGCGACGTCGCCCTTGTTCTCGAGTCCAAACCGAGCCGCGATGTTGCTCGATGTGATGGCGGCGATCTCCGAAAGCTCCAGCCGATCCGGCGCGAGCAGCAGCTGCCGCGTCGTCTGGCATCCCGAGATGCCGCCCCAGATCTGGCGAAAATCGTCGCCCCGCTTCAGCTCGATCGTGCTTGGCGAGTGGTCCGACACGACCATCGGCATGCTCCACAGCCGCTCACCGTCTCGCTCGGTGCGAAAGGGCGGCGCGCACTTGGCGAGGCCGCCGAGCCGCTCGAGGTCCTCGGCGCTGTAGAGAAGGTAGTGCGGGCACGTCTCGCCAGTCACGTCCGCCCCGAGCCGCCTTGCAGCATCGATGAGTTCGGCGCCCCGGGCGGTGCTGACGTGAACGATGTGCAGGCGGCAGCCCGTGGCGCCGGCGATCTCGATCGCCCGCGTGATCGCCGCCAGCTCGGCTGTGGCCGGTCGGGACGCGGCGAAATCACGTGCGGTCGGGCCGGCGGGTTCGAGCAGCTCGGATGGCTCTTCCGCGTGAACGAGCAGGATCGAATCGAGCTCCGCGATCCGCTTCATGCCATCGCGAAGAGTTCGCACATCGCCCGCGGGGAACTCGTCAATGCCGCTCGGGCACATGAAGGCCTTGAATCCCATGACTCCGCGCTCGACCAGGCCTTCGAGCTGATCCAGGTTGCCGGGCAAAAGACCACCCCACAGCCCGAAGTCGATCCGCGCCGAACGCTTCATCGCGGCGAGCTTCAGGTCGAATGCCTCGACGGTCGTCGTCACCGGCAGGTTGTTGAGCGGCATGTCGATGAACGAGGTGTAACCGCCGGCGGCCAGAGCCGCGGACCCGTGCCCAATGTCCTCCCACTCGGTGCGCCCGGGTTCGTTGAAATGGACGTGCGAGTCGATGCCTCCAGGAAAGATATGAAGCCCCGTGGCGTCGATCACGTCGGCCTCGTCATCGAGATGCCGTCCGACCTCGGCGATGCGGCCATCGGCGATCGCGACGTCGACGAGCTGTGGGCCTCGCACGGTCACGACCGTGCCTCCGCGGACGATCACGGTTTCGCGAGCAGCTCGAGGAACCGGTCGACCACGTCGATCGCGACTGCCACGTCCTCGGTGGTCACGGACTCCGCCGGGTTGTGGCTGACCCCGCCCTTGCAGCGCACGAACAGCATCCCGACGTCGGTGAGCGACGACATGACCACGGCGTCGTGGCCCGCGCCGCTCGTGAGCTCAAGCACCTGCAGGCGCATGTCCTTGACCGCCTGGCTCAGCAGCGCGACCAGGCGTGGAGCGCACCGGACGGCCGGGTTCTCGCTGATTGCCTCGATCTCGACCGCGACGCGCCGCCTCCGAGCGGTATCCCGAGCGCGAGCCAGCAGCACCTCGCATACCACCGTCCGCGTCTCATCGTCAGGGTGGCGCACGTCGAGGCTCATGGTCACCCGTCCGGGGATGACGTTGGCCGCGCCCGGCTCCACGTCGAGCTTGCCGACGGTCGCGACGAGGCCGTCTTTCGTCAGCCCGGCCGCCTCCACCGCGAGCACCATCTCGGCCGCGGCGGTTAGGGCGTCGCGCCGGCGGTCCATCGGCACGGTGCCGGCATGGCCCGCTTCGCCCGTGAAGGTCAGGCGAAAGCGGCTCTGGCCCGCGATCGCCGAGACGACGCCGACCGGCAGGCCGCGCGCCTCCAGCACTGGGCCCTGCTCGATGTGGACCTCGCAGTACCCGAGGAGGTCGCCCGAGATGCGGTCGCGGGCCAGCTTTTCCGCGTCGCCGCCGAACGAACGGATCGCCTCGGCCATCGTGATCCCCGCGGCGTCGGTCCGCCCGAGGTCGCGCTCGTCGAAGGTCCCCGCCACCGCGCGGCTGCCCAGGTACGGAGTCCCGTAGCGCAGGCCTTCCTCGTCGGCGAACGCCAGGACCTCGATGCCAAACGGAAGCTTCTTGCCCTGGTCGTGCAGGCGCTGCACCGCCGCGATGGCGACGATCACGCCGAGCGGTCCGTCATACTTGCCGGCATCGCGCACCGAGTCGAGGTGCGAGCCCAGGAGCAGCGCCGCCCTGCCCTCGCCGCGATAGAGCCCGCGGAGGTTGCCGATGGCGTCCCGCCACACCGTCATGCCCGCCTCGCGCATCCACTCGCCGACCCGCTCGTGGGCGCACTTCATCGAGTCCGTGGCAAATGGCCGGGTGATCGCTCCAGGCTCCTCGCTGCACTCGGCGAGGTAGTGGCACCGCTCGATGACGACCCGTGGAAGCGTCACGCCAGTGCTGTGAAGGTGATCTCCTGGGCGCCCTTCCGAACCACGAGCTCGCCGAGGTCCTTCAGATGCTCGCTGCCCTCGTAGATCGTGGCGAAGTGGTTGCCCGCGAGCTGGCCCATCTTGCTCGCGAACA
>DATNMQ010000008.1:0-1666 GCA_035602465.1 Candidatus Sulfotelmatobacter sp.
TGCGCAGGTCACCGCCTCGCACTACTAGCGTAACTTTTCGCGCGTACTGCGTAAGGAACATCGCCGCTTGCCCGGCGGAGTTGCCCGCGCCGATGACATGCACCGGCCAGCCCTTGCACATCCGCGCCTCGACCGCCGTAGCGTTGTAGTAAAGGCCGGAAGCGAGCAAGTCGTTTGATCCTTCCACGTCGAGCAAGCGGTAGGAAACACCCGTCGCGATGACCACCGTCTGACCGATGGCCACGTCGCCCTCGCTAGTACGCACTTGGTAGAGACCGTCGCCGCCACGCTTCAATTCCGTCACATGGCAAGGTGCGACGAACTCCGCGCCGAACTTGAGCGCCTGCAAGTAGGAGAGTTGCGCCAGTTCGCGTCCAGTCACACCGTTGGGGAAACCCGCATAGTTTTCGATCTTCGAGCTGGAGCTCGCCTGTCCTCCCGGCCCGATTCCGTCGAGCACCAGGGTTGAGAGGCCTTCGGAGGACGCACAGATGGCCGCGCCCAGTCCCGACGGCCCTGACCCGAGAACAACGACATCATAGGTTTTCTCCGGGAGACGATGGCGCAGCCCGATGTGCTCCGCCAATTGCGAGAGCCCGGGAGCCTGGAAGAGCAACTTCTTGCCCCAGATGATGACGGGATAGCGGGGTTCACTACCAGCGATTTCCCGGAGTCGCGTGGCGTTTTCTTCTTCGGCGATGTTCATCCAGTGATGCGGCACACCGTTGCGAAACAGTAACTCGACCGTTTCCAGCGTCTGTTTGTCGTCCTTGGCGCCGTACACACGCATCCCCTGGAAATCCGTTGTCATCAGCAACTCGCGTCTGCGCTGAAAAGCGCGCCAAATACGGGCTCCCAACGTTGGCTGGCGCACCAACATCTCACGGACTCTATCAGGCGCGATGCGGATAGCTTCCACCACGGTGGCAGCTTGACAGGAACCGACCGCGCGGCGGCCAGTGAACAAATCAATGTCACCCGTGAACTGCCCAGCTCCGTAGCGGACTATGCAGGTCGGCTCGTCCGTCGAGACATCCATTATGCAAACATCGCCCGAGACGATCACGTAGCAGTCGAAGGACTGGCTGCCCGCACCAAAGATTTCCTCGCCCGGGGCGAACGAGCAGCGTGTGCCGAACTCCGTGCATTGCTCCAACTCGGCCGCCGAGAGAACCGGAAAGGCCACCGTGTCGGCCATCAGATCGGCCTGGAGTTGATCTGGGGTTTGGTTCATCCTTTGACTAGTCCTTGCGAGCTTCGCACAGTCTCGATCGTGCACTCACCATTTAAATGATCCATTGCACGCACCGAAATTCTTATGGGATGGGATCTAACCAGCCGCCCGGAGGCGAGACCTGCTTCTCTACCTCGGCCGGCCCCCAAGTCTTCTGCTCGTACTGGGAGATGGGCGTGGAAGCCTTCAACGCCGGATCGACGATTCGCCAGGCCTCCTCGACGTAGTCCTCTCGGGCGAACAAGGCGGCATCTCCCGCCATCGCGTCGCCCAACACCCGTTCATAGGCACCCATGTCGTCCGGGACCGGTTGCCGGCACCCCGTAATTTCTGTGGATACACCAACCGCCTCCTCGCCCGGAGTCGCGAAGTTCAGACCGAAGGCAATCGAATTGTCGGGGCTGATCCGGAACCGGAAATAATTCGACTGCA
>DATNMQ010000013.1:0-16505 GCA_035602465.1 Candidatus Sulfotelmatobacter sp.
GGCATCGCCGCCGCGGTGATGGGCTCGCAGAAGAACGCGGACACCGTGTCCGGCCCCGCCTCTTTCAGCGCGCGGTCCAGCTCCTCGAGTGCCTTCTCACCGGTCGGATCGATGCGCGAGGTCGAGGGGGAGATGTGCTTGTAGTCCGGCAGGTACTCCGCAAACGGGTCCTGCAGCGACTTCGGCCGGCCGGACAACGCGAGTGTCCCGAGCGTCGAGCCGTGGTAGGCCTGCGCGGGCGAGATGATCTGCCATCTTTCTTTCTGCCCGCGATCTACGTGATAGGCACGGGCGAGGCGCATCGCGGTCTCGTTGGCCTCGGAGCCGCCGCTGCCGAATTTGACGCGCGCCATCTCGGGCGCGACGACCTCGATGATCCGGTCGGCCAGCGCCTCCTGCGGCTCGCTCGTGAAGTGGTGGTTGTAGAAGTAGGCGAGCTGTTCGGCCTGCTTCGCCGCGGCCTCGGCGATCTCGCGCACGCCGTGGCCGAGACACGCGACCATCGCGCCACCTGAGCACCCGTCGAGGATCCTCTCGCCCGCCGTCGTCTCGAGCCACACGCCGCGGCCGCGCTCGATATTTGGATACGCAAGGTCGAGAAAACGTGGAAAGACGCTTGTCTTGTCCGCGGTGACGGTGGAAGCTGCCATCTACACTGCGTACTTCCAGGAGCCGCGGCGGCGGATGGCCGCCAGCACCGCGTGCAGGCCCTGCTCGCTGATCGCGACGTGCTCCTCCATGACGCGCTCGGCCACATCGCCGTCGCCGCGCTCGATCGCTTCGAGCAGCGCCTCGTGCTCGCCCGAGATGCGCCTGTGCCACGTATCCGATTCCGGGAGCAGCGTCATCGCGTCGTTGAGCTGGAGCCGGATGTCCTCGATGACATGGGTGAGGACCTTGTTGCCGGTGGCTCGCGCCAGCGCGATGTGAAAGTCGGTGTCGTGCCGCATGTACTCCGGCTCGTTGGTCGCCGCGGTCATGCCCCGGATCGCCTTGCGCATCGCGGCGAGGTCTGCGGCGCGCCGCGAGCCGGCCGCGGCCCGCGCGACCGCCGGCTCGATCAGACGCCGGTACTGCAGCAGGTCCTCGAGCTCTTTGCGGTGACGCATGACGCGCACGATCAGCCCGTCGACCGCGAGCGAGTCCTGGTCCTGGCGCGAGACGAACGTGCCGCCGCTGCGCCCTCGTCGTGCCTCGACCAGGCCCGCGCCTTCGAGAATGCTCAGCGCGTGCTGGATGGTCGGCCGCCCGACGCCGAACATGACGGCGAGCTCTCTCTCGGCGGGCAGCGCCTCACCCGGCTGGATCAGGCGCAGTGCGATGTGGCGGCGGATCTGCTCGGCGACGTACTCGTGCGCACGCAATTGCTGGATGCGCTCGAAGCGCACGGATGTGCTCGATCCATTGGAGGGGCCGTTGGTGCCGTTCTTAACGGCCACGCGCGGGCTCCTCTGGTCTCAGCTTCGCGACGCTGGTGAGGAAGCGATTGAAGAGGCGCTCGCTGCGGCGCTTCACGGCTGGGGCGAGGCGATATGTCTCATCGAGCAGAGCGTCGGGGTCGACCCCATCCCCGTCGAGCTCGTGCCTGTAGGCCTTGACCCAGTCTTCCATGATGCCGATGGTCACCTCTGGGTGGAACTGCAGGCCGAGGCTGCGTCCGATTACGTACGCCGCGGGCGCGATGTCGGTGTTCGCGATGAGCCTGGCGCCGGGCGGCAGGGTGAAGGTGTCGAAATGCCACTGAAACCAGGGGCCCTCGGAGACAAGGTCCGGGTCCTTGGTCTTGACGGGCAGCCAGCCGATCTCCGCCCGATCGGAACGAAAGGATTTGCCGCCCATCACGCGCGCGAGCAGCTGGCCGCCGAAGCACAGCCCCAGCACAGGCACGTCATTGTCGACCGCCTGCTTGAGCAGGTCGGCCTCACGCCGGATGAAAGGCTTGGAATCGTCGAACGCGGCGAACTCGGAGCCGAGCGACGCGACCATGTCGAAGTCGCGCGGATCCGGGACCTTTTCATCGAGGTCGATCCGGAAAACGGTGACCTCCGCGCTCTGCTGGTCGAGCCACTCCCCCAGGTACCCGGGCGGCGTCGGGTCTTCGTGCTGCAGGATCAGCGCCTTCAGCTTGCTTTGCATCACGACACCGGCCTCGCTTCGAGCTTGGTCTCGAGCTCCTTCTCGACATCGCGCAGCGCCTGCGCCAGGCGCTGGATCATCTGATCGAGCTCGGCGTCCGTGGTCGTGAACGGCGGGGCGAACAACGTCTGATCGCCGGCGAAGCCGTCGCGCGTTGGCATCGTCGAGTACGTGATCAGCCCCTGCTCGAACGCGACGTCGTCGACGCGGCCGGCGGTGCGCAGCTCGGGCGGGAGGAACGACTTGCCGTCGCGCGGGTCGACGTACTCGATGCCCAGCAGGAAGCCATGCCCGCGCACCTCGCGCACGAACGAGACGCCCTCCAGTGCCGCGGCAAGCTGGTCCCGGAGGCGCGGCCCGCGTTCGCGAACGCGCTCGACGAGCTTCTCCTTCTTGAGCACGTCGATCACGGCGAGGCCGACCGCGCACGAGAGCGGAGCGCCGTCCCAGGTGTGTCCGAGCGTGAACTTTCGCGAGCCGTTCGCGATCGCGTCGTAAACGTGGTCGCGTGTGAGCACCGCGCCGATGGCGGCGTAGCCGGCGCCCAGACCCTTGGCCGTGGCGATGATGTCGGGCAGGATGGGCAGGCCTTCGGCCGCAAACCACCGACCCGTACGCCCGATCCCGGTGACGATCTCGTCGAAACAGATCAGGAAGCCGTGCTTCTCTCTTCGCTCCGCGAGGCCTTCCCAGAAGCGTTTCGGCGGCGAGTAGGCCGGAAGCGCGGCGGCGCTGATCGGCTCGCAGAAGTAAGCCGAGACCGTGTCTGGTCCCGCAGCCTCGAGGGCTCGGTCAAGCGCGAGCAGGGCCTGCTCGCCGCTCGGGTCGAACCGCCACGTGCTCGGCGGTATGTGAAGGTGCTCCGACATGTAGACCTCGAACGGCCGCTTGAGGCCGGGCCGCCCGGTCAGGGCGAGAGTCGCCATCGTCGGCCCGTGGTACGCCTGCGCCGGCGAGATGATCTGCCACCGCTTCCGCTCGCCTCGGTCGACGTGGTAGCGGCGCGCGATCTGCAGCGCCATCTCGTTCGCCTCGGCCCCGCCGGTCACGAATCGCGCACGGGTGAAACCCTTCGGCGCGACGCCGACCAGCTCCTTCGCGAGCTGTTCCTGGGGTGGGTTCGTCAATCGCTCGTTGTGGACGTAGGCGAGCTTCTCCGCCTGGGCTCGGGCCGCCGCGATGATGTCCTTCCGTCCGTGACCGAGAGTCGCGGCCATCGAGCCGCCGCTCATCGCGTCGAGGTACCGGTTGCCGGAGGCGTCCTCGACCCACACGCCTTCGCCGCGCACAAGCACCGGGTAGCGACGGCTGAACTCGAGCGGGAGGACGTGCGTCGACTGCGCGACGACGACGGCTTCCCGTGCTCCCAATGCTCCCCTGAACCCCCAAGCGAAAAGGACCGGAAGTTGGTCGATAGTATCATTGCAAAGGACCTCGTACAGGCCCATTTGCCCGGGAGGGGAGCATGGCTACTCAAACGCGAACCCTGAAGGTCATGGAGCCCGCGACCGAGAAGGTCCTGGTCGAACTTCACGAAGCATCGGTCGAAGAAGCCGACGCCGCGGTGGCGCGTGCCAGGGCGGCATACCCGGCCTGGAAGGCCGTGTCGCCGAAGGACCGCGCCAACCTGATGCGCCGCATCGCGACCACCATCGACAAGCACCGCGAGGAGCTGGCCCAGCTCGAGGCCCGCAACGTGGGCAAGCCGATCAGCGATGCGCGCGGTGAGGTGGGCATGGTCGTCGACGTCTTCAACTACTACGCGGGCGCGCCGGAGCGCCTTGTCGGCAAGACGATCCCGGTCGCCGGCGGCATCGACATGACCTTCCGCGAGCCGCTCGGGGTTGTGGCCCTGATCGTGCCATGGAACTTCCCCCTCCCCATCGCGTCGTGGAAGGTGGCGCCGGCGCTGGCCGCGGGCAACACGGTCGTCCTGAAGCCCGCCGGCCTCACCCCGCTCACCGCGATCGAGCTCGGGAAGATCGCCCTCGAGGCGGGCCTCCCCGAGGGAGTCCTCAACGTGCTCGTCGGAGCCGGCCGGATCGTCGGCGAGAGGCTCATCCAGCACCCCGACGTGGCGAAGGTCGCTTTCACAGGGTCGACCCAGGTGGGGCGCCGGATCGGCGAACTGGCTTCGCAGTCGATCAAGCGCGTGACCCTCGAGCTTGGCGGCAAGTCGGCGAACATCGTGTTCGCGGACGCGAACCTGGAGAAGGCCGCGGCTTCGGCGCCGCTTGCCGTTTTCGGCAACGCCGGCCAGGACTGCTGCGCTCGGTCGCGCATCCTCGTCGAGAAGTCCGCCGTCGACCGTTTCATGAAATTGCTCGAGGTCGCGGTCAAGGCGCTAAAGGTCGGCGATCCACTGGACGACAAGACGGAGATGGGTCCGCTCATATCGGCCGACCAGCGCGACAAAGTTGCTTCGTATGTCGAGGACGAGAAGCGGGTCGCAATCCGCGGCCACGCGCCGAGCGGAGCCGGCTACTGGTTCCCCCCCACCATCCTCTCCCCTGTCGCCAATTCGGAGCGCGCGGCTCGCGAGGAGATCTTCGGCCCGGTGGCGGTGATCATCCCGTTCGAGGACGAGGCGGACGCAATCCGCATCGCCAACGACACCATCTACGGACTCTCGGGCTCGATCTGGACCGAGAACGCGGGTCGCGCGATGCGCGTCGCGCGAGGGCTCGAGACGGGGACGATCTCGATCAACTCCAACAATTCGGTCCGTGTCACCACTCCGTTCGGAGGGTTCAAGCAGTCGGGCCATGGCCGCGAGCTGGGTCCCGACGCGCTCGACTACTACACCGAGCTGAAGAACGTCTTCCTCTCGACCACGTAGGGCCAGTGCGCGCGGTCGAGGTCACGCGATTCGGCGGACCGGACGTGCTGCGCCTCGCCCAGGTCGAGAGGCCCTCGCCGATCTCGACCGAGGTCCTGGTCCGCGTGCTTGCCGCGGGCGTCAACCCGGTCGACTGCAAGACGCGGCAGGGCGATGGCGTCTCGCGCTGGGCCGGCCCGCCACCGTTCATTCCAGGCTGGGACGTCGCCGGCGAGGTCGTGGAGATGGGCTACGGCGTGACGCGCTTCAGGGTGGGAGACATGGTTTTCGGGATGCCCCGATTCCCCCGCACGGCCGGGGCCTACTCGGAGTACGTCACAGCGCCTTCACGCCAGCTTGCACGCATGCCCCGCGGCCTCAGCCCCGTCGAAGCGGCCGCGGTGCCGCTGGCTGCGCTGACGGCGTGGCAGTGCCTGGTCGATGTTGCAGACGTCGATGAGGAAACCACGGTGCTGATCCATGGGGCGTCGGGTGGGGTCGGCGACTTCGCCGTCCAGATCGCCAAATTTTTCGCCGCGTGTGTGGTCACGACCGGCCGGCACGATCGGGCCGCGCTGTCGAGGCGCGACGTGGACGTGGCGCTGGACCTGGTCGGCGGCGAGGACACGCGAGCCCTGCTCGATACGCTGCGCGCGGGCGGCCTGCTGCTCGCGGTCGCCGACGGAGCGCCGGACGCGCTGAAAGTGGCGGCGGCACAGCGAGGCGTCCATGTGGTCGAGGCGCTGGTCGAGCCGGACGGTAGTGCCCTGGCGGAGATCGGGCGCCTGGTCGAAAACGGACGCCTTAAGGTCAAGGTCGAGGAAGTGTTCGCCCTCGAGCGGGCGGCAGCGGCCCATGAGAGACTCGAACGCGGTGGCGTGCGAGGCAAGCTAGTTCTGGAGGTGAGCCGGCGATGACCGACTTGCACACGATCGGAACCACCGCGGCGGCCAATGGAGCCACCACCGCGCCGCTGACGCTCGAAGCGCTCGAGCGGGGCGTGGCCAACCGCACGATCGACACCGTCGTGCTGGCGCTGGTCGACATGGAAGGCCGCCTCGTCGGCAAGCGGTTGACCGCGCGGCACTTCCTCGAATCGACCGTGGCGCACGGAGCCGAGTCGTGCGAATACCTCCTGGCGACCGACGTCGACATGTCGCCGCAGCAGGGGTACGGCCTGGCGGGGTGGAATCGCGGGTTCGGCGATTTCCAGCTGAAGGCCGACCTGTCGACGCTGCGCCTGATTCCATGGCACCCCGGTGCGGCGCTCGTCTTGACGGACGCCTATCGCGAAAGCGGGGAGCCGGTCGAGGTGTCGCCGCGGCAGATCCTGCGCCGCCAGCTCGAGCGCCTGAATGCCCGCGGTTTGAGCGCGCAGGTGGGTACCGAGCTCGAGTTCATGATCTTCCGTTCCACGTACCGCGAGGCGTGGGAGGCGGGCTATCGCAACCTGACGAAGGCGACTGCGTACAGCGTCGACTACGCGCTGCTCGACACCACCAACATCGAGCCGCTGATCAAGCGGATCCGCAACTCGATGGAGGGCGCCGGGATGAACGTCGAGAGCTCGAAGGGCGAGTGCAACCTCGGCCAGCACGAGATCAACTTCCGGTACGGCCCCGCGATCGGCGTCTGCGACGACCACAGCATCTACAAGTTCGGCTCCAAGGAGATCGCCGCGCAGGAGGCGGTGGCCATCACCTTCATGGCGAAGTTCGACCAGCGCGAGGGCAGCTCGTGTCACGTCCATCTTTCACTTGCGGGCTCCGACGGCGGCAATGCATTCGCCACCGACAAGACGCTGTTCGACCGTTTCCTCGCCGGCCAGCTGGCCTGCCTTCGCGAGCTCACGCTGCTCTTCGCGCCGCAGGTCAACTCATATAAGAGGTACGTGCCGGGCATGTTCGCTCCGACGGCCGTGGCGTGGGGGCATGACAACAGGACCTGCGCCATGCGCGTGATCGGACACGGCGCCGGGCTACACATCGAGAACCGGCTGCCTGGCGCGGACGTGAACCCGTACCTGGCGGTCGCGGCGATGATCGCCGCGGGGCTCCACGGCGTGGATTCGAAGCTCGCGCTCGAACCCGCGACCAAGGGCAGCGCTTACGAGGGCTCGCACGAGCACGTTCCGCACACCATGCGGCAGGCACGGGAGCTGTTCGACGCAAGCAAGGTCGCGCGCGCCGCGCTTGGCGACGAGGTGGTCGACCACTACGTGCACCGCGCCGACATCGAGCTGGGGGCGTTCGAGTCGTCGATCACCGACTGGGAACGGTTCCGGGGCTTCGAGCGGCTGTGAAGGTAGCCGTCGGTCAATTCGCCTCGAGCGCCGACAAGACGTCCAACATCGAGCGCATCTCGGCGCTGACCTTGGAGGCCGTGAAGGCCGGAGCACGCCTGGTGGTGTTTCCCGAAGGCGCGATGCACACCTTTGGCGCGCTGACCGACGACCTGGCCCCGGCGGCAGAGCCGCTTGATGGCAGGTTCGTCGACAACCTCACCCGGCTGACAGACCGCCTGGGCGTGACCGTGGTGGCCGGGATGTTCGAGGCGATCCCCGACGACCACCGGATCTACAACACGGCGGTTGTGGTCGCTCCTCGCGACGGTCTCGTTGCGCGGCATCGCAAGCGCTACCTGTACGACGCATTCAGCGAGAAGGAGTCCGACCGCATGGTCGCCGGCAGCGACGACCTGCCGATCGTCGAGATCGACGGGTTCATGACCGCGGTGGCCATCTGCTACGAGCTGCGCTTCCCCGCGTTCATCCAGGACGCGGCCGATCGCGGGGCCGAGCTGCTTGCGCTGCCCGCGGCATGGGTCGCGGGGCCGCTGAAGGAAGACCACTGGCTGGTCACCGTCCGCTCGCGCGCGATCGAAAACACGATGTACGTGGCCGCGGCGGCCATGACAGGCGTTGGTTACTGCGCGCGAAGCATGGTGGTCGACCCGCTCGGCGTCGTCCTGAGCGGGCTGGCGGAGGCCGAGGGCGTGACCATCGCCGAGATCAGCAAGGAGCGCCTCGCCCAGGCGAGTGCAAAGCTGCCGCTCGTGGCGCAGCGTCGCGTACCATCGCCAGTCGAGAAATGACAGTTGTAGGCGTCCCACTCCGGCCGTTTGCCAGCTCGGAAGCTCCGCTGAAGCTTGCGTTGAACCGCGCGTACTTCGACGCTCTCGAGCTGGCCGGCGCGACCGCGCTTCCCATTCCGATCGTCCGCGAAGTCGACCGCATCCGTTTCCACTACGAGCTCCTCGACGCGCTTCTGCTGCCCGGTGGCGTGGACGTCGAGCCGCGACGTTACGGCGCCGTAGCCCGCGACGACTGCCACCTGACCCTGATGCCGGAGCTCGACGAGGTCGAGCTGACCCTCACGAGATGGGCGATCGCGGACGGCCTCCCGGTGCTGGCCATCTGCCGCGGCATCCAGGTGCTGAACGTGGCGTGCGGCGGCACGCTGTGGCAGGACCTGCAGGTCGAAGGAGTGACACGCGAGTCGCACGACCGCGAGCCGCGCGACCTTCTCGCGCATGGCCTGGACATCGAGCCCGACAGCCTGTTGGCTCGCACCGTCGGCCGGACGCACCTCGAGGTCAACTCCCTGCATCACCAGGCGATCCGCGATGTTGGCCCATCACTCCGCGCGGTCGCGTGCTCGACCGACGGCCTAATCGAAGGCGTCGAGCTGCCCGGTCACCGTTTCGTCGTGGGCATGCAGTGCCATCCGGAAGAGCTGGTCGGCAAGCAGCCGTGGGCGATCAACATGTTCACCGCGCTCGTCGAAGCTGGGTCGCGATATCGCGCGGCTAGAGCGCAGGACCGGACGCGCCCTGCACCACCAGCTCGAGAACCGGCCGGGCGCCGCGGCTCGACGTAACGGTCACTCGGCCCCATCGGGCGACGTCGAGATCGAGCTTGAGCGTGAGACCCGACTCGCGCAGCGAAGCACCGTAGGCGCCCTTCTTCCACCGGCCGACCTCAAACGGATCGGCGAACGGTGGCTTGGAGAACAGCCGGATGTCAACGGTCGTGACGGCGAGGTAGAGGATCGTCGGCGGCAAGGGCTCGGTCGCCTGCCTCGCGACGAACGGACCTGCCCATCCGAGGAGATGCGAGAGGACGACCTTCCGGTAGCCCTTCGGCCGGACGAGCGTGGCGGCAAGGAGGCTCTCGCTGAACAAGACCGATCGCAGCTGCTTGGCCACTGACGCATCGCCGATCGGTTTCGGTCGCGGGATCTGCACGACGCAAGCATGGAGCGGGTGATGGGAATCGAACCCACGTAACCAGCTTGGAAGGCTGGCGCACTACCATTGTGCTACACCCGCTTTCACGCGAAATGGTGGCCCGTGGGGGCTTACGGGCAAGGCCAGCAAATAGAGTACCTAGAGTTCCTGGCTGGCCCGGTCGTCTAGTGGACTAGGACGCAGCCCTTTCAAGGCTGATATCGCGGGTTCGAATCCCGCCCGGGCTACCACCCATGTCGGTCATGATTCCGCACCTTTGGAACCAACGGCCCTGATGCGAGCACCCCCAATCACACCGGTGGCGTCTAAGGCGCGGAATCCGGTGTGATTGGTGGGCGGCGAGGGTCTCGAACCCCCGACCTCCAGCATGTCAAGCTGGCGCTCTTCCAGCTGAGCTAGCCGCCCACGCGGAACGACGAAAGTGAACGACTTATTGTAGGCAGCGTGGCTCCATACATCGGCCGGCGCCTGCGCCGCGTCGAAGACGAGCGACTCATCACCGGTCAGGGTCGCTTCGCGGGAGACATCAAGCTCGACGGCCTGGCCCACATCGCTTTCTGCCGTTCCACCCTGCCTCACGCCCGGATTGCGGGCATCGACGTGTCGGCCGCCAAATCGATGCCCGGCGTCGTCGCGGTCTGGACCGCGCGGGACCTACCGGAAGTTGCGGGCGGCCTGAAGGATTGGGGCCCCGAGATGGAGTCGCGGGGCCGCCCGATCCTCAATCCCGACGAGGTCAACTACGTCGGCGAGGCGTTCGCCCTGGTGGTCGCGGAGTCCGCGTATGAGGCGCAGGATGCAGCGGAGCAGGTCATCGCCGACCTGGATCAGCTGCCGGCTGTCGGCGATGTCGTGACTGCAACCGCGCCAGGCGCTGCAACGGTGCACGCGGACATGAAGAGCAACGTCGCGCGCACGCACTCCACGACCTTCGGCGACGTCCAGCAGGCGTTTGGCTCGGGCGCCGTGACTGCCTCGATTCGCCTGCGCACCTCACGCGTCGCCGGCGCCGCGATGGAACCGCGAGCCGTGACCGCGAACCCTACCGGCGAGGGTGTTCAGGTCTGGACGTCGACCCAGAACGTCTTCGGCGTGCGCGAGGCGATCGCCGCGGCGCTCGTGCTTGACGCGGAGAAGGTCCGCGTGGTCGCCGAGGACGTCGGCGGCGGTTTCGGGGCCAAGGGCATGGCCTTCGCCGAAGAGGTGCTCACCGCGGTCGTCGCCCGTCGCCTGAACCGGCCTGCGCGCTGGGTCGCGTCACGCAGCGAGGACGGCGCGACCACGGCGCAGGCCCACGGATCGATCATCGAGCTCGAGCTGGCCTCCGACCCGGACGGAAAGCTGCGCGGCCTTCGCGGCCGGCTTCTGCACGACCTCGGCGCCTACGCGGGATCGGGGGCCGGCCAGCCTGACCTGATCGTCATGCACATGATGTCCGCGTACGTCCTGCCGGCGATGGACGTAGAAGCGCAGCTCATCTACACGAACGCGGCGCCAAGCGGGTTCATCCGCGGCGGCGGACGGCCGCTTGGCAACTATGGCATGGAGCGCGTCATGGATCGCCTCGCGCGGGTGCTCGAGATGTCGCCCGTCGAGCTGAGACGCCGAAACCTGATTCGCCCCGAGCAGATCCCGTACACGACCGGGTACCCGGCGGGTCGTCGTGGAATCGTTTACGACAGCGGCGACTATCCGCGGCTGCTCGACCTGACGTTGGAGAAGCTGGGCGACGTCAAGGCTCACGAGGCCGGTGACGGGCGTCTTGTCGGGGTCGGCGTCGCGTGCTGCGTCGAGTCGACCGGCTTCGGCCGCGGTGAGCCGGCCCGGCTGCGCATCAACAAGGACGGGACGGCCCAGCTCTACGTCGGCTCCACGCCGCAGGGCCAGGGACACCAGACCATGGCGGCCCAGATCGCGGCGGACCGCCTGGGCTGGCCGTTCGAAAAGATCGCTGTCACGGTGGCCGACACGAGCCATGTCCCGACGGCGGAGCTGACGGCGGGCAGCCGCAGCGCGGTCCAGGTCGGCAACGCGACCGCGAAGGCGGCGACGGCGGTGCGCAAGCTTCTCCTCGAACGGGCAGGCGAGGTGCTCGAGGCCGACCCGATCGACCTCGTCATCGAAGAAGGGGTGATCAGCGTCCGCGGCGCGCCGGCAAAGCGGGTGCCTGCGGGCGACGTGCTGCCCGACGACGGGATCGAAGTGCTCGAGACTTTCGACCCGAAGCGCGGGCTCACGTTCTCGAGTGGATGCCACGCCGCGGTGGTGGCTGTCGATCCGGAGACGGGCCAGGTCGAGGTGCTGAAATACGTGATCGCGCACGACACCGGCAAGACGATCAACGAGCTCATCGTCGAAGGCCAGATGCACGGTGGATACGCGCACGGGATCGGTTACGCGCTGTTTGAAGAGGTGATGTACGAGGCCGACGGCGGCCTGCGCACGGCGAGCTTTCTCGACTACACCATCGTCACCGCGGGCGAGGTCGTGGCCGAGCCCGAGCTCGTGCACATCGACACGCCGACAGACTCGAACCCGGAGGGTTTCAAAGGCGCCGGCGAGAGCGGGACGATCCCGGTGCCGGCCACCATCTCCAACGCAGTCGAGGATGCGCTGCGCCAGCGGAGGCCAGACTCGGTGGTCGATCACCTGCCCATCCGGGCGGACCGCATCGTCGAGATGCTCGGCCGCCGGCCCTGAGCACGGACCCGAGCGCGACGACGCCCCCGATCAACAGCGGGGGAGTCAACTGGCGGCGCAACCTCGCGGCGCTGTGGTTCGCCGAGTTCATGGCGATCTTCGGCTTCAGCTTCGCCTTCCCGTTCCTTTCGATCTTCATCTCGAAGGACCTGGGCGTTCATCCCGGCCACGATCTCGACCTGTGGACTGCGGCCGCGGCCAGCGCGTCTGGTCTCTCGATGGCGATCGCCAGCCCGATCTGGGGCCTGCTTGGCGACCGGTACGGCCGCAAACCCATGCTCATCCGATCGATGCTGGGCGGAGCCTTGACTGTCGGCCTGATCTACTTCGCGCGGAACCCGACCGAGCTTCTGATCCTGCGCTTCCTGCAGGGTGCGACCAGCGGCACCGTCGCCGCGGCCACCGCATTGGTGGCGGCCGAGACTCCGCGCTCGCGGGTGGCCTGGTCGCTGGGAGTGGTCACGTCGGCTGTGGCCCTGGGGAGCGCGATCGGCCCCGTCATCGGAGGCTTCGCGGCCGAGGTGTTCGGGCTGCGCCTTGTCTTCCTCGGCGGCGGCATCCTGCTCCTGGCCTCGCTGCTGCCGGTCGTGTTGATCGTGCAGGAAAGCCCGATGATCAGGTCAGCGGGTCAGCGCCCGAACGTCGTGGCTTTGATCAGGGAACGGCCTGGGCTCCCGAAGCAGCTGGCTGTTTTGATCGGCTCCCAGGGTTTGATCAGCGTCTGCAACTCGGCGACGTCGCAGCTCGTGGTGCTGCGCCTCCTCGAGATGGTGACGAGTGGGGTGTCCGCGGTCTCGGGACTCAGTTTTGGTCTGGCCGGCATCTCGAGCAGCGCCGCGGCCGTCCTCTACACGAGGGTGACCCAGCGCCTCGGCTATGTGCGCACGGTCGCCGCGGCCGCGGGACTGGTCGCGGTCGCCGTCGCGTTGATCGGAATCGCGCCGTGGGTGGCGGTGGTCATCATCGCCGTCGGCCTGAACGGTTTGTTCACCGGCGTCATCCTGCCCGCGACGGCCAGCATGATCGGGCTCGAGACTCCACACGAGGCACAGAGCACCGTGTTCGGGTTGAACGCGAGCTCGGTCGCGTTCGGGTTTTTCCTCGGCCCCCTCATTGCAGGTACGGTGGCGGCGACGTCAGGCGTGTCCGCCTCGCTCCTCGTCATCGCGACCCTGGCGCTCGTGCTGGCCGGCCTGGTGGCGTCGGGCGCCCGCGAACCCATGCGCTGAAAGCCGTCAGTCTTTGGGCTTGAACGGCTCAAGGTGCTCGAGGTCCTGCTCGTCGATCTGCGCAAAGAGCGCGGCGTCGTCGCTGCGCTCGAGGAACCGCCGGGGCAGGATGACGTCGCCCTTGAACAGCCCCTCCGGCCTCAGCACGATCCCGACCAGCTCGTCCCCGTCGAAGAGCACGTCCTTGACCGTGCCCAGCTTCTTGCCGGTATGCGCGAGCATCACGTTCTCGCCGCCATCGATCTCGAGGTCGTCCGGCGGCTTGTTGGCCACCTGCTCGAGCCAGTGCGGCAGGGTCGGCGACGCCGCCAACACGGCGACCTCATCCTCCAATCCCTCTGTCACGGTCTCGTCCTTCCGGCGCCAGCTCAGGTACGGCGAGAGCTTCCGGGCGTCCGCCGAGCCGAGCGTCAGATCCAGCCGGTCGCGACTCACAGACTTGATCGCGGAGCGGGGCACGATGAACTCGTCGGCCACCAGCATGGAATCCGGCGAAAGCAGACGGCCCGAGAAGCCGCGGCTCTCTTTGACCACGATCCCGGCGAGCTTGAAGTCGCTTTCGACGAGAACGTGGACGAGCTCGCCGATCTCCTTCCCGTCATTGGAAAAGACCGCAGCGCCCAGATGGAAGTCGGCGGCCTTCAAGGCGCCGGAAGAATCACCCACTGCTCGTCCTTAAGGGTAGCCATGCTGGTATTGGCGACGCTTCGACGCGATCCTCTAATGTGGATCGTCGCCGTATGGAGAAACGAACCACTCCGCCGCCCAACGTGATCGACGCGGCGAAAAGATATTCGGTTACCGTGCACACGTCGCGCGGCGACTTCGTGATCGAGCTCGTCGACGCGAGCGTCGCCCCGCAGACCGTGAACAACTTCGTGTACCTGGCCCAGAACCACTTCTATGACGGCCTGACCTTCCACCGCGTCGTCGCCGGCTTCGTCGTCCAGGGGGGCGACCCCCTCGGCAACGGCACCGGCGGCCCCGCCTACAAGCTCCCGGACGAGTCCAACCCGTCGAAGTGGCCCCGCGGTACCGTGGGCATGGCCTCCAGCGCTGCGGGCGTGAGCGGCTCCCAGTTCTTCATCACGCTCGGCGACGCTCCGTTCCTCGCGAGCAACGGCGTCTACAACCGCTTCGGCCAGGTCAGCTCGGGCATGGACGTCATCGACAAGATCCAGGTCGGCGACACGATGAGATCGCTCGACGTCAGCGCCGCGTGAGGAGGATTCTTCTAGCAGCGTTCGCGCTGACCGCCTTCGGAGCGGCGGCTTGCGGCTACTCCGACCCCTACGCCGGCAGCCCGCCCGTGGCGAACGAAAGCCCGCTACCCGCGGGCACACCCTCGGTGTCGCCCGGTCTGGATGACTGCAACGCCGGAGCGGGCATCGTATGGGTCACCTACCCGGATGGCCTCCAGCTGAAGGACCTTACGGTTGGGACCGGCGATGTCGCGAAGGCGGGCGAGAACGCAACCGTCCAGTACACCGGCTGGCTGACGAGCTGCACATCATTCGATTCGAGCCGCAAGCCCGGCCGCACTCCATTCACATTCCAGATCGGCGCCTCGCAGGTCATCCCCGGCTGGGACGAGGGCGTCCCAGGGATGAAGATCGGCGGCAAGCGAGTGCTCACGATCCCGGCCGCGCTGGCCTATGGCGCGAACGGCCAGACGGACCAGACCACGGGCGCCACCATCATCCCGCCCAACGCGACGCTGATATTCGACATTCAGCTGATCAGCCTTGCGCCCGGACCAAGCCCGTCCCCGTCGCCCCCACCCAGCCCGTCGCCTTCACCGAGTCCCTCGCCGAGTCCGTCGAAGTAATTACACCGGCTAGGTGACGGTCAGCGTCCCCTTCATGCCGGAGGCTTCATGCCCCGGCTGCGAGCAGAAGATCGTGTACGTGCCCGCGGAGAGGTTCACGTCGAATTCCTTCTGGTCGCCGACCGAGACGAGCTCACTGGTCGCGACCGTGTTGCCGGAGCTGTCGCGAATCGCCAGGTCGTGCTGGGTCGTGCCCGAGTTGACGAGCCAGAAGACCGCCTTGCCGCTGGACACGCTCAGGCTCGAAGGCGCGAACTTGAACTCGGTCATCGTCACCATGGTCGAGCCGGCGGGCTGAGAGGAGCTGCTGCCGCCGCAAGCGATCAGCAGGACTGCCACGGCCAGGCCGGCCACCGCCGTTCTCATTTGCCCGCCGTCACCCCCAGGTAGAGGATCCCGAACAGGAAGATCCAGACCACGTCGACGAAGTGCCAGTAAAGCGTCACCGCCGCGACGCCCACGTGGTTGCGCGACGAGAACTGGCCACGCGATGCCCGATAGAGGATCAACGTCAGCAGGACGAGACCGCCGAGCACGTGAGCGCCGTGGAAGCCTGTCATGGTGAAGAAGGCGCTGGCGAAAGTGCTTGCGGTGAGGTTGAGACCGCGGCCGAATGCGTTGATGAACTCGTACAGCTGGCCGGCCTCGAAGGCCAGCCCGAGGAGGATCGTCGCAATCTGCAGAGTGAAGAACCGCCGGCGGTTGTCGTGTGCGATCGCCTCCAACGCGAAGTGGCACGTGACACCGCTCGAGAGCAGCACCACCGTGTTGATCAACGGGATCGGGAACCAGCTGACGTAGTACTCGGGCCTGGCCGAAGGCGGTAGCGGCGGCCATGTCGGGTTGGAGCCATACAGGTAGAAGTACGCGGCGAACAGGCTTCCGAAGAACATCACCTCTGAGGCCAGGAAGATGTACATGCCCATCATCCCGGGCTTGATCGCCGGGTACTGCGGGGTGGGCTCGTGCTGCATCGTGGCGACGGCCATCAGTGCTCGACCTCCCCGTGCGTCTGCGCGCCCTCAGAAGGGAACATGCGCACATCTTCGATGAGCACCCAGCCGACCACGCCGTAAAGAAAGATCAACCCGCCGATGACGGCCAGCACGATCCGCACGGTCGGCTCGAACGGAATCGCGGCCAGGCCGAGAAACAGGATCCCGAGGCAGATGATGAACGGGTAGTTGCTGTTAGGAAAAAGGTGGATGCCGAGCTGGCGCGCTCGCGCGGCGTAGTCGATCGTATTGTCGAAGGGCGGGGGCGGCAGCTCCAGGTCGAACCGCGAAGCCTCGGCGCGGGATGGATCGGCGTCGCGCCACGCCTTGAACGCCGCCGAGGCCATGACGCTCGAAGGCCACAGCTTGTAACCGCAGTTCCGGCAGTGGTCGACGAAGCGAGCGGTCAACAACCCACACCGCGGACACTCGACCGCCAGGCTCGGGTTGGTCACGTCGACGTAGCGAGGCTTTGAGGCTGCGGCCACCGTCGTTTCTGGATTCTATCCGGTCGCCCAAAGCGCACGCGGGTTGCGATTCCGGCCGCCGAT
>DATNMQ010000129.1:0-35895 GCA_035602465.1 Candidatus Sulfotelmatobacter sp.
GGCTCGGGTCCCAGGCCTGCTCGTCATACTGCGCGTGATTGCATACCGTGCGCCCTAGCCCGCATCCCGGAGCGCCCCACGAGAGAGAACTCGAGAGTCCAGCCCCGATCGGCGGGGCGGCGCTTTCGGCGTGGGCGCTCGACCCCAAACGGCGGCGCCGATACCTCCAGATCGCGTTCGGGATCGCGGCACTCCTTGTCGCCATCGTCGTCCTCTTTCTGCTTCGCGATTTCCTGGGCGCCTTCGTACTGGGCTCCGTCATCGCCTTCCTTATCCAGCCGGCGGTGGCCCGGCTCCACGCGGCCGGTGTGCCGCGAATCCTCGCGATCCTACTTGTCTTCATCGCGATCATCGCCGCTCTCGCCGGGCTGGTCCTGCTCATCGTGCCTCTAGGTGTCAGCGAGGTGAATCAGCTGCAGGTCCAGGCCCCCACCCTGGCGGCTGCGGCTCAAGAGCGCCTCAACGGTTTGCAACCCATTCGGGTATTTGGCATCAATGTGGATTTCAAGGCCATGACCGAAACCCTCAACTCCCACCTGCGGGAGTATCTTCTTGGCCAGTTCGGTAATGCGGTCACTCTCGGTCTCACCGCGCTCACAACGCTGCTGCAACTTCTATTGATGTTCATCGTCGCTTTCCTGATGGCGCTCGAGGCGCCTGCCGTGCGCCGCGACCTGCGCCGTTTCGTGCCCAGCGACTACCGCACGGACTTCGACCAGATCTGGCGTCAGGTCCGCAAGATGCTGTACGCCTACTTGCGCGGACAGCTCATCGTCGCCGCCTTGATCGGCATTTTCTCCGGCATCGCATGCGCCGTCTTTGGGTTGCCGGATCCAATCGCCCTCGGACTGATTGCAGGCATTACCGCATTGATTCCATATCTCGGTCCTTTCCTCGGCGCTTTGCCCGCGATTCTCGTCGGCCTCTCGCAGAGCCCGGGCCAGGCGGTTCTGATCGGCATCTCATACATATTCATCTCGAACGTCTTCCTCAACGTGATCTATCCGAAAGTGATGGGAGATGCGGTGCGATTGCCGCCCATCCTGGTCATCGTCGCGCTGCTCGCCGGCTTCAGCTGGGGCGGAATTCTCGGCATGTTCGTCGCCGTACCGGTGGCCGCCACCCTCCGCATCCTCTTCGACCACATCTACCCGCGCCTGTATGAGCGGCCGGCTTGAAGATCGCCATCCTCTCGGACATCCACGCCAACTGGCAGGCGCTGGAGGCGGTTCTCCGCGACTGTCCGCCGGTCGACTCGACGATTTGCCTGGGCGATGTGGTCGGCTATGGAGGCGATCCGAGACGGTGCGCCGATGAGGTCACCAAACACAACTGGCTCACCCTTGTCGGCAATCACGACCGCGCCTGCACCGATCCTGAAATCCTGGAATGGTTCAACGATGACGCCGCTTCAGTGGTTCGTTGGACAATTGACGTGATTGGGGAGGAGAGGCTGGAATGGTTGCGGGGGTTGCCAGACAGCCACTTCGAGCACGAGGTCTTGATGGTCCACGCCAGCCCGCGCGACCACATCTATGAATACGTGCTCGACACCGCGGTGGCGCATGCGAATCTCGAGCTGTTGGACGGAGGAGTCTGCTTTCACGGCCACACGCACGTGCCGGGCATCTTCGGACTCGCGAACGGCACCGTGACGCATGAGTATCGGGTCGATACGTTCAGCCTCAAAGGCCCTGCGCTCGTGAATCCGGGAAGCGTCGGGCAGCCGCGCGACGGTCTCCCCACGGCAAGCTACGGCGTCTGGGATGTCGATAAGCAGACATTCGAATTTCGTCGCGTCCGGTATGACATCAAGGGCGCGCAGCGCGCGATCAGAAAGGCCAGACTCCCCGAACGATTCGCCCTCCGACTCGAAAGCGGCCGATGACCCCGCGCGGTGCGATGCGCCTGGTGCGACTGGCCTATGCCGCCGCTGCCGGCGCAGGAATCGGATCGTTCCTCTTCTGGACGGCGTACTGGTTCTCATTCGTGCGCGGGAACCTCCGGGGGCCCGACTTCTTCAACTTCTATGCGGCCGCCAAACTCTATGTCTCGCACGGCGGTTCCGCCGTTTACGACATCGCTATGCAGCGCCAGGTCGAATTGCAGGTCACCGGCCAGGATCCGTCCCGCTTTGTCGTGCTGCCCTATTTCCATCCGCCTTACTACACGCTGCTCATCGCGCCGCTCGGGTACCTCGACTACCGGACCGCCTACTACGTGATGGCCGGGTTCAACGTCTTGCTTCTCGCGGCTCTCGTCACGGTGCTCGTCCGCAGCAGCCTGCGCGTCCACGGCCGGGCGGGGTTCGTGGCGACGGCAATGATCGCGGGGTTCTTTCCAGCGTTCGTCACCGTGCTTCAGGGACAGTCGGACCTGGTCGTGTTGCTTCCGCTCGCCGCCGCCTACGCGGCTTGGGCAAAGGGTCGCATGGGCATGGCCGGCGCCTTCGCCGCGCTCGCCCTCGCCAAGCCGCAGCTGTTGCTCCTGATTCCGATTCTGTTTGTCGCCAGGCGGGCATGGCGTGCCCTGGCGTCTTTCGCGGCCGTGCTGGTAGGCCTGGGTCTGATTTCCATCGCGGGCTTCGGCATCGGCACCGTTTTCACGTACCTCGAATCACTGGGTACGTGGGCCATCACCGGACATCTGCCCAACACTGGCCAGCTTGTTTATACCGATCCCGCCGTCTTCTCGCTGCGGAACCTTCTCGAAGCTCTGCCGGGCGGGGGCAAGATCCTCGCATTTGTCATCCTCGTGTTCCTGCTGGCACTGGTCGCTCTTTCCTTGAGCTGGCGGCCCGACAAGCCCCGACTCGATTTCGCGCTTGCCGTCGCGGCGTCGCTGGTGCTGAGCCCCCACCAAAACGTGCACGACCTTGCGCTCCTGATCATTCCGGGATTTGCACTGGCCGATCTCGCTCTGGCCGGCCAGCTTCGCTGGCCGCTCGTCGGGGCGGCCGTTCTGTTCTTTGCCTATGCGGCGATCGACCTCACGCTGGCGATCAACTTCTGGTCGGCCGCAGTCGGCGCATTGGCCATCGCAGGATATCTGACCGTCGAACGAATGGCCGTGCGTCCCGACCCGATACCGCTCGGTGAGCTGCACTGGAGCGGCCCACGTCCACACCGCGTGATCGTGCTGCCGGCGTACCGAGCCGCCAAGACCCTCGTCGAGGTCGTGAGCGACATTCCGGCCGGGCATGCCGACCGGATCCTTCTGGTCGACGATGCGAGCGCGGACGCGACGGTGAGCGTGGCGACAGCGCTGCGCCTCGACGTCATCCGCCACAAACGCAACCTCGGATACGGTGGTAATCAGAAAACTTGCTACCGCCAGGCTCTCGCCATGGGTGCTGATGTCGTGGTCATGCTGCACCCGGACGGTCAATACGACCCGGCCATCGTTCCCACGCTGTGCGGGGTCATCGAGAGCGGCGAAGCCGACATCGTGCTCGGCTCGCGATGGCTCGGTCTCGATCCGGCCAAGGCGGGTATGCCCTGGTGGAAACGGCTCGGCAACCGCTTCCTCACTGCGTCTGAGAATCGCATTCTCGGCCTGAGATTGTCGGAATATCACACCGGTTATCGCGCCTATTCGCGGCGATTTCTGGAAGCGATTCCGTTCCTCGAGAACAGCAACGACTTTGTTTTCGACACCCAGGTCCTCATCCAGGCGGCGACCTTTGGCTTCAAGATCGGCGAGGTGCCCGCAATCGGGCGCTACCACGAGGATGCGAGCTCGGTCAGCTTCACAACCTCGACCGTCTACGGACTCAAGACGCTTGGTGCGCTCTTTCGCTACGTCCTGCACCGCGCCGGTTTTCCGTCCCGGTGGCTGATGCCGAAATCAGACGCCGACAAAGAGACGCTTGCGATAAGCCAGGTAGCCCACCACAGCCAGGTTTAGCAACAGCGCGCCGACCTTGAAAAGGCTCGGGTGGAAGACGACCTCGTAAGTCTCGAATGGAATCAAGATGCCAGTCGCGATGACGGTGAGATATTCGGCCCAGCGGCGTCGCATGGCAAGGCCGATGCCCTCGGTTCCCTCGAGCGCCGCATATGCGATGGCGCTGATCGCGAGCAGCGTGACGTGATTGAAACCGCCGACGTACACGAGGACCCGCAGTAGCAGCTGCGTGATGATGTCCCGACCGACGTTGAGGTTGAGCTGGTTCTCGGCATAGTCGGCCCAGGCGTCGAGCCAACCCTTGCGGCCCGCGAGCAGAAGAGCGATCGCAAGGGCGATCAGGACGATCGCTTTGACGATGCGCTCGACGATGATCACCTTGATGAAAGCGTCATGCTCGCCGCCCATCCGGCCCAACTCGGCCCACAACCTGGCGAGGTAATGGGGGCGCTGCCGGACCGTGGTTTCTGCCATTCAGGCTGACCTTAACAACCTGGGTTGGCAGGGTTTGTAAAGCCGCTTAAGGTGCGGTGTCAGGATCGGACGGCTGGGGGAGGGGCGGCCGGGGAAGGGAGGGGCCCCAGAAGGGGCTAGGGCTGTTCTTCTGGGTGCTCCCGGTGCTCCCGGAAAAGCATCACCCGGCAGTTGGCGTTCTTCAGCACGTAAGGCACAGTCTTGCCAAGGTTGAATTCACCGAACCGCCGCTTGTACGGCAGCCCCATCACGATCAGGTCGGCGCCCCACTCGACGGCCTCGTCGACCAGCGCCGGTCCCGTGTCGCGCGCCTGCACGAGCTCCGTCTCCACCGGCAGCTGCGACGCGGCGGCCAGCTTCTCCACCTCATCCAGGATCTTTTCGCCGCGCTCCACCACGTCGTCGAGCACGGCTCCAAGCGGCAGCGAGCGGTTCACCTCGATGATGTGCACACCGTACAGCCGGCCCCCCTGCGGGTCCGTCATCCGGCACGCCAGTCGCACCGTCTCGGCGTCGATCTCCTGCCCGCCCACGGCGACCAGCACCTTCCGCGAAGTGGTGGGATGCGAGTGCGCGGCGCCGCGGTCTGCCATCAGTGCTGCGGGCCTCGCCTGACGCGCCGGATCAGGACGTAACCGGCGAACCCGAAACAGACCAGGGCGGTGCCGGCGGCCGTGTCCTGCGAGACCGCGTCAAGGCCGCGATGCCCGGCCAGGTACGCGACCACCCAGACCCCGAGCGCGAGCGCGATGACGCCCATGAATGTAAAGGGGAAACGCACGCGTCCAAATCCTAGCAACCCCCACCCTCGCACCCGAGGGGCGCTACGAGCCCTCCCTATAATCAACGCGCCTTGAAGCTCCTGATCGTTGGTTGCGGCCGCGTGGGTTCGCAGGTCGCCTCCAACATGGACCGTGCCGGCCACGAGGTCGTCATCGTCGATCGGGATCCCAACGCCTTCTCGCGCGCCTCGACCAGGGGCGTCTTGACAAGGGACTTCAGAGGCGAGCAGCTTGTGGGCAACGGCACCGACGTCGACGTGCTGCGCCGCGCCGGCATCGAGCATGCGGACGGCTTCGTGGCGGTGACTGAAGGCGACAACCGCAACATCTTTGCCTCGCAGATCGCCAAGCACGTGTTCAAGGTGCCGCACGTCGTGACGCGCATCTACGATCCAGAGAGGGCCGAGGCCTACGAGAAGCTGGGTCTGCACACCATCTGCCCGACCATCGAGGGCGCCAAGCACATCGAGACCTCGCTGTTGGAGCGGGCCTGACCGTGTACGTGATCGTGGTCGGCGGCGGTACCGTCGGTTATTACATGTCGCGCGACCTCGTCGAGCGCGGCCACGAGGTCACGCTGATCGAGAGGGACGCACGCCGAGCCGATTGGCTGGAGACTCAGCTCGGCAGCATCGTGATGAGGGGTGACGGCTGCGAGGTGCGTTTCCTTGCTTCGACCGGCATCGAGCGCGCGGACGCGATCATCGCAGTCACCGCCGACGACGAGGACAACCTGGTCGCGCTGCAGATGGCCAAACGCCACTTCCGGGTCAAGAAGACGATCGCTCGCGTCAACAACCCTTACAACGTGGAAATCTTCAAGATGCTCGGCGTCGATGAAGCGGTATCGGCGACCGATGTGTTGCTGGGAGCGCTCGAGCCTCCGCTCACCAACTAACGCAACAAAAGAGGACCGCTCCTTAAGAAGAGCGGTCCTTGCGAGCTGATTCCACTAACTGATGCGCTTCTATTTCGCCTTGCCGATCTTGAAGACTGTAGTGCCGCAGTTAGGACACGTACCTCGCGTTGCAGGCTTGCCGTTCTTCATCGTGACGGCCTGCGTGTCCTTCATCTCGACCATTCTTTTGTCCTTCATGCAATAGCCTTCCACTAAGTCACCGTCCTTATTAGAGATTCTGTGGTCAGGTGGACGTGCCCATTCTAGGGGTGGGTATTTGCCCAATACAAGCCCAATTCAAATCGAATTCAGGCGTCAGGGGCTTTAGGGTTGGAAAAAACAGGCCAGAAAGCCGCCTCAAATGCGCGTTTCGGGTCATCTCCGAAAAGCACGAACCGCACATCGGTCGGCCGCCAGCCGCCACCCAACGCGACGGTCAACGACTCCGCCATGACGCGCGCACACTCGTCGATTGGAAATCCCGCGATGCCTGTACCAACGGCAGGCACCGCGATGCTGTGCACTTCGCGGTGGTGCGCGAGACGGAAAACATGGTCCATCGATGCCTTGAGCGCTGTCCGCGTGGTGCGTCCTCCCAGCGACATGCTCGCGGCGTGGATGACATAGCGCGCGTGGAGACGCCCCGCGCCCGTGACGACCGCTTCGCCGATTCGGACAGGCCCATGCGCGTCGCATTCATCCTGGATCGCGGGCCCGCCGGCGCGCCGGATCGCGCCTGCAACACCTCCGCCGAGCTGAAGGTCGTTGTTTGCCGCGTTGACGATGGCATCCACCTCCTGCAGGACCAGGTCGCCCACGATGATCACGACACGCGGCGCATCCATTCCTTCACCTCCGCGACTCGCTCCTCGAGCTGGTCGCGCGTTGCCGCAGCGATGGCGCGCAGCCCGACTTCTTCAATCGTGATGGATGCGCACGCGACGCCCCACGCCAGGGCCTCGACCCAGCCGTCTGGTGCGCCACCCGTGCTCAGCCACCGCGCGAGCATGCCCGCGGCGACCGCGTCGCCCGCGCCAGTGGTGTCCGCGACGCGGTGGCCGGGCAGCGCGGGCACGTGAACCGAGTCGCCCGCGGCGTACGCGTCCATGCCATCTGGACCTGACTTGATGACAAGGCCGCGCAACTCCCACTTGCGACGGAATCCTTCCGGGTCATCTCCGCCTAGCGCTCCGAATTCTTCGTGGTTGCAGAAGTACCACTCGGTCGCGCGCACGACCTCGAAAGCATCATCGGTCCTCGAGTGGATGTAGGAGATCATCGAGTCGGCGGCAAGGAGCCGCGCGCCCGCCAGCCTGCGTACGAGCTCGACCTGGCGGTCGGGGCGCACCGAGCCGACGAAGGCCCAGCCGGAATAACGCTCCGGCACGGCAGGATGCCAGAGGTCGTAGATCGAGTCGCGACTGCCCAGGTCGATATTGCGTCCTCCGACCTGCTGCGCGCGCCAGCGGTAGGTGGGCGCATCCACAATCGTCAGCAAGGTCAGATCGATCGGCCGGGAGCCGGCGAGCGCCCGCACGCGCGGGGCATCCTCAACGCCGACCGGCGCGAGAACACGCACCGGCATGATCAGGCTTGCTGCGAGCGCGAAATACAGCGCAGAGCCGCCGAGCTCATCTTCGACTGTGCCGTCGGGCCCCTCGATGGTGTCGAGCGCGATCGACCCGGCGACGAGCAGCTCAGTGTCGGCTTCAGGCACGCCGCCCGGTGCCGCTGCTGGCTGTTACGACGTGCCGCGCATAGCGCAGCTTCTCGAGAAAATCCTCGACGTCTGAGTACTCGTCCATCTCCATCCAGCTGCGTCCTAGCTCATCGGCAGCGTGCGAGTCCGATCCGGTGGCTGCCACCTTGCCGAGGTCCTCGGCGAGCTGCGCCGCGGCCCGATTGGCGGACGCGTCGGCCCACGGGTTGTAGGTCTCGATGATGTCGATCCGGTTCGCCAGGTTGACAACCCGCTCGGGCAGAAAGTTCGCGCGGTGGCGGTCGAGCGGATGAGGCACGTAAGTCAGGCCGCCCATGCCGTGGATGAGATCCATGGCCTCCTCCGGGGCGAGAAACGGCGGCACGCGGCGGCTGATGAAAAGACCGATCACCTCACCTTCGAGCGTCTTGATCTCTTCGCCCGCGATCGCGAGCTGCGGCGCGACGCGCACGAGAGCCAGGGCGCCTTCGACCGTGTTGTGGTCCGTCAACGCGATGCGGTCGAGCCCGGAGTCGCGCGCGCTTGCGATCAGCTCGTCGAGAGAGCTTTTGCCGTCGTGCGAATAGTGCGAATGGAGATGGAGGTCGACCCGGAGCATTCAGCCGCTGTTTAGCTGGACACTAAAGCGCGGCTTCTTTCAGCATCCGCTCACGCGATCGTGCGAACAAGGGAATCACCTGCCCGGGGCCGCGGCTGCGACACGCCTTGTCCATCAGCGCCGCCTGTGCGTCGTAGATGATCTCCATCACCTGCTCCGGACGCCGCTCGCGGCCGAGCCGCGCCGGCAGCTCCGGATGGGCATTGCGAAGCACTGTCATCAGCCGGGGAATCAGCCACCCGGGCACGATGCGAACCCGCTGCACCAGGCACTCTTCGACCCAGAAGAGAAGCTCGTCCGACTCTTGCAGCAAGCGACGCGGCGTCACAGCGTGCGTGCGCCGCCGGTGCCAGCGACGATTGCGCTCCTGCTCTTCGATCGTCTCCTGAAGCATGGCCTTTTACCCACTATATCAGCGGGTCGCGGCACTTCTTGCTCTTGTCGGGTAACACAGAGTTCGCCAGCCGCCCGCCGCTGGAACGAGATGAATCTGGCGGTCGAACGTCCACTCTCGCCAGTGCTGGCGCACTCGATAGCGCATGACGAGCCGCGCCACGTTGCTGTACGTGCGCTGGTGCATCTGGTCGGTCCAGGTCTCGAGGACCGCCACGTTCACGGCCTCCATCTCGAGGATCTCCATCCACTCATCGAGTCGAGGCATCTCTCGGATGAAGTTGTCGCGACCCCCCCACGCGCGCTGAGCGTCCTCGGCGAGCATCTCCCACATCTCGTCGAACCGTCCTTCGGTGTGCAGCCGCATGAACCGCATCTCGATGGTCGCCGGCGCGATCGATGTCGGCGGCGGTGGCCGCAGGGGTTCGACATGCGGTGGCATGGCTGCGATCGCCCCGGCCATGCCGGTGCCGACCGACGCGCTGACAAAGCGCCCGAAGTCGTCTGCGGGCCACGTCGTGAACTGGCCGGCAAGGCGCAAAAGGAACGTTTCGACCGCGGGCCACCTGTGGAGCGGTCGAAATAATCTCTTGACCATAGGCGCTAGATGTAGTGTGATGTCCCCAGACTGTATACAGAATGTGGATAACTCGCAAGCCCCAGCCTGTCCGAGCCTGTCGAAGTCGAGCACGTTCGAGGCGGCGTAGGCCAGGTCCCCAACCGGGTTGCGGGTCGCCGCGGCGGTGGTCCGCCACCTGGATCATCTCGGTGCGGAGCCGGCTCCACAGGTGATCCGGATCGGAGTGTCGGCCTGGCGCGTGGCTCCCCGGCCTCAGCGGATGGTCATGCGCCGGATCGCCGCCGCCACTTCGTCGAGCGGAAGTCCGACCGGGCAGACGGATGAGGCGGCCAGAAGGTCCGGTTCGTCACCCGAGAGATCGGAGGACACCTCGCCGAGCCGCGCGTAAAGGCGCATATATGAAGACGCGAGGTCGGGCAATCGTGTTTTGCCTACGCGGCCCGAGGCGAGTGCGCAAAGCCCGCAGTTGATGCAGCCGACAAGCCGCGGATGGCGCTCGCGCTCCGCCGCGTCGAAGGATCGGATGCCGTCCGGCGCGTACGTCTCGAGCAGGTCTGCGAGCTGCGAGCGGGGCCGTCGCACGCGACGCCGCGCGAGGTGAAGTCCGTAGGCCCACGCGAGCTTGGCCAGCGAGTCGGCGCGTGCCATCTTTAGCGGCGCTCCGCCATCAGGCTGCGCATCGCGCCCTGCGCCATCTCCTCTTGCGCCCACCCTGAATGTCCCATGACCGGTGCTCGACCCAGCCATGCGCCGCGCACGAATTCGCGCGCGGCCTCGAACCTCTGGGATGCGCTCCATCCGAGCTCGCGGCCGATGATCTCCGCCGACCGCAGAATGCATGCCGCCCCCGCGCACGGACCGGCCGCGATTCCGACGCGCCTGAACGCGTCGGCCAGCGAGTGGACGTGCTCGTGGCGCGTCGCGTACACGAGCTCAGACTCCGTGACCGGTTCGCACCTGCAGACAAGACGCGAGGTGTGGCCTTCGTCAAGAACTTTTTCCGCCCGCGATCCATGCCGGCTTTGCAATCGCATCACCGCCAGCGCCGGGACGCCGCAACGAGCCGCGAGCTCTGCGACGGGTTCGGGATCTGATTCATTTCCGGGCAAAGGCTGCGTCGCGGTGGTGCAAGGAGCCTGGTGGCCGAGCTTCCGGCAGACGGCGTCGGACGTCAGCTCCGCCATCAAGCGGTACATCGATAGCTTGCCGCCCGCGATCGTGACGAATCCGTCGACGCCCTGCGCCGCGTGGTCCACCACCTCGTAGCGGCGGGACAGCTCGTCCTCGTAGCGCCGCCACTTGAAAAGCGTCGGGCGCACACCCGCCGTGGTGCGCACAGGCCGGTACTTCCGAATCGAAGGGAAGACCCGCTCGAAACCCTGGAGCAGATACTCGACCTCATCTTCGAGCACCTCGATCGAATCGAGGTCGCCGTAGAAGTCGTCGTCGGTGGTGCCGAGCAGAGTGAAGCCGGCGTGGGCGACCATCAGCAGGTCGCGGCCGTCGACCGATTCGGAGAACAGCGAGAAGTTGGAGATCCGGTGGGGATAGACGATGTGGATGCCCTTCGCGGGGCGCAGCTCGACCGGCACGCCGGCCATGCCGCTCACCTCCGGCACCCACGGTCCGGCTGCGTTGACGACGACGCGCGCGCGAGCCTCTGACATAACCCCGTCCGCGCCGCGATAGCGCACGCCGATGACCTTTCCGCCGTCGCGGATCAGCTCCGTGACCACCGTGTGGTTCAGAGCCCGCGCACCGTGAGCCACCGCGTCTTCGACGTTGGCGAAAACCAGGCGATGCGGGTCGATGCCCCATTCCTCGGTCGTGATCGCCCCGACGATGTCTGGCGACAGACCAGGCTCGACCCGGAGCGCTTCCTCCGCGGTTAGCCGGCGATGGGGATGGGCATGTTTGAGCGGCTGGAACCGGTCGTACACCTCCATGAAGGTCTCGGTACGCTCGATGTTGTTCTCGGCGTGCGGGAGCACCGGGACGAGGAAGACCACGCGATTCACCAGGTTGCGGGCGATGGTCACGATGTGGCCGGCGTCCTCGCACGAGAGACGCGTTGTGTCCCAGTCGAACTCGAGGTAGCGGGCGCCGCCGTGGATCATCCAGCTCGAGGCCCCGCTGGTCCCAGCGCCCCAGTCGCCCTTTTCGAGCAGCAGGACCGAAAGGCCGCGGAGGGAGAGGTCGCGCGCGGTGCCGGCGCCGGTCACGCCACCGCCGATCACGACCACGTCGTGCGCGCTCGGGGCGGTCACCGCGCGCAGTTTAGCTCGCTGCTTCGTGCTGCTTCTGGAACTCTTCGATGATGCCCTTGGCCAGGTGAGCGGGCATCTCCTCGTAGTGGGAGAACTTCTTGGAGAAGCTGCCCCTGCCCTGGGTGATGGAGCGCAGGTCGAGCGCGAACCGGAGCATCTCCGACTCCGGCACCATCGCCTTCACGTTCTGGTAACCGTCGTCGGGCTCCGTGCCGAGGATCTTGCCCCGGCGCACGTTGACGTCGGACATGATGTCGCCGAGGTTTTTCTCTGGCACGCGGATGCTCGCCTCGACCAGTGGTTCGAGCAGCACGGGCCCCGCGTCGAGAGCGCCCCTGCGAATGGCGACCGAGCCCGCGATCTGGAACGCCATGTCGTTGGAGTCGACCGAGTGGTACTTCCCGTCTACCAGCGTCACCTTGACGTCGACCATCGGATAACCGGCGACGACACCCTTCGCCATGTTGTCGACGATTCCTTTCTGAACGGAGGCGCGGAAGTTTTGCGGGATCGCCCCGCCAAAGATCTTGTCCTCCCAAACGAATCCCTCGCCTCGCTTCGTCGGAGCGACCTCGATCACGCAGATCCCGTACTGGCCGTGACCGCCCGACTGCTTGACGTGCCGGCCCTCCGCCCGGCTGTGGCTCGAAACCGTCTCGCGGTACGCGACACGCGGGACCTGTGTCGTCGCCTCGACGCCGTACTTGCGCTTGAGCTTCTCGAGGATGACGTCGAGGTGGACGTCCCCAAGTCCGGCGATGACGAGCTGCTTGGTCTCCTCGACTCGTTCCACGTGTAACGTCGGGTCTTCTTCGCTCAGGCGGGCCAGACCGCTCGAGATCTTTTCCTCGTCGCCGCGCGCCTTGGGAGTGATCGCCACGCTGTAGGCAGCCCCGGGCAGATCCAGGGGCGGGAGCGGGCCGCCGTCCTTGACGCCGAGCGTGTCTCCCGTGAGCGTGTGGGCGAACTTGGTCGCGGCGCCGATGTCCCCGGCGCGGATCTCGGTCGCCGCCACGTGCTCCTTGCCGCGTGGGAAGAAGATCTGCGCCAGCCGCTCTTCGCCGCCCCGGCTGAGGTTGGGCAGGTGGGCGTCGGCTTTGACCGTGCCGGCCACGACCTTGAAGTAGCTGACGCGTCCGAACTGGTCACCGCCGGTGTTGAAGACAAAAGCCTTCGTGGGCTTCTCCGGCTCGACCTGCGGCGGGGGCATGAGCTCGGCGATCGTCGAGAGGAGTGTGCGTACACCAAGCAGCTTCGTCGCCGAGCAGCACACCACGGGAGCCACCTTGCCTTCGAGAATCCCCTCGCGCAGCCCGCGCTGGATCTCTTCCTCGTCCAGCGTCCCCGCGTCGAGATATTTCTCGAGCAGCGAGTCGTCGCTCTCGGCGGCCGCCTCGATGAGCTGCCCCCGATACTCCTCGACGCGCGCCAGCATGTCGTCCGGGATCGGCACCTCGCTGCCCTTGCCGTCGGCGGAGGTCACGAAGGCCTTCAGGTGCAATAGGTCGACGATGCCGCGGAAATCGTGCTCGGCGCCGATCGGCAGGTGGAGCGGAAAGGGACGGGGCGAGAGGACCTCGCGCATTGCTGCCACCGCGCCGTAGAAATCGGAGTTCTCCTTGTCGAGCTTGTTGACCACCACGATCCGGGGCTTGCTCGTGTGGTTGCAGTGCTCCCAGGCGATCTCGGTTCCGACCGCCAGCTGCGATGTCGGCCCGACGACGACCACAGCCCCTTCTGCCGCCCGAAGTCCGCTGGCGACCTGTCCGTAGAAGTCGAAGAAGCCCGGTGCGTCGAGGACGTTGATCTTGAAGCCGTTGTGCTCGACGAAACCCACCCCGAGGTTGATCGAGATCTTCCGCTTCTGTTCCTCCGGCTCGAAGTCCATGGTCGCCGTCGACTGGTCGGGGGAGCCGAGGCGAGGGATGGCGCCCGAGGCGAACAGCATGGCTTCCGCGAGCGTCGTCTTCCCGTCGTGCGAATGGCCCAAGAGGACGACGTTTCTGATCTTGTCCGAACCGTAGTCGTTAGCCAATCCCAACCCCCACCAGTGACGGCCGCGGCGAGTACGAAGAGAAGTCTAAATGGAGGTTAAGGGTCGGCCGGGGGCCCCGGTAGAATGGCATCTCGCATGGCCAAGAAGACAGCATCCATCGATGAGGTGCTCGCCGCGATCGAGGCGGCGCGCGACAAGGTGATGGCGGACGAGGTGAAGTCGCTCACCAAGCTCGGCATCCCGAAGGCGATGGCCTACCAGATGATCGCAAGCAGGTTCCACCAGAAGGTGGGCAACCAGGAAGAGGCAGAACCCGACCCGTTCGAAGGGAACGCAAATTCCTGGGAAGAGATCAGTTAAGGCGCGGGTGAGGACTGCGTCCTCCCCCGCGGAACCCCCTCCTCCCACCTACAACGCTGGGAGGCGTTTGGCACAGGGCCCCTGGGGACGGCCGGAGTGAATCCGGCCTACAGCTCCACTTCGTTGTAGAGAAGTTGAATCGCGCTGAGCGGCTGGCTCGGCTCCTCAGGGTCCTGGCCGCGATCATCGCCGAGCCGGGGCTCAACCCCTACGATCTTGCGGAACGCGCGAAGGTTTCCGAGCGCACGCTCCGCCGAGACCTCGCCCAATTGCGCAGCCTCGGCTACGAGGTCGCCTACACGAGCGGCTACGAGGTCCAGGAGAAGCTGAACCTGGAGGGTCGGTCGCGGCGCAAGATGCGGACGGCGGGCGACGACCAGCTCCTCCAGGCGGTGGCGCACGCCGTCGAGGTGGCGGGGCTGTGGCGCGAGACCGACGAGCCGGCGCCGGCGCCAACGACGAGGCGGCGCAAAGCAAAAGGGCATGCGCCGCTGGTGCTCATTCCCCGCGGCGGGGGTGACGCCGACTTCATCTATGCGACCAGTTTCGACGTCGAGACGAGCCTCTACATCCGTTTCGGCCCTGACGACGAGGTGCTCGTGGTGCCGCCGCTCGAGGTCGACCGGGCTCGGGCGCAATTGACGGTCAAGAACGTGCTCGAGGACCACGAGGCCTACGTCCACAAGTCATGGGCGCGCCTGGCGGCGAAGATGCTGGGCGAACGAGGCCTCTCCGAAGCGCGGGTTTCGCCCAACATGCGCGCCGCGCACCTCGAGGACCTGCGCGTCGCCGGCCTCGACGTCGAGGTCGACCGAGCCCTCTTTCAGGCGGAGCGGCGGCACAAGTCGGCCTCGGAGGCGGCCGCGATCCAGGCGGCGCAGTCAGCAGCGGAGGCCGCGGTCGTCGAGGTAGTCCGCGAGCTCGCGCGGGCCGACATCCGGGACGGGGTGCTGTGGTCGAACGGCGACCCGCTGACCTCGGAAAAGCTCTACGCCCGCGCGCAGCTGCTGCTGGGCGAGAAGGGGTTCACGTGCCCCGACATGATCATCGCCGGGTCGCCGGAGTGCGCCCTGCCGCACTTCCGAGGCGAGGGGCCCATCAAGGCCAACGCGCCGGTCATCATCGACATCTTCCCGACCAGCCGGGGCACGCATTACAACGGCGACCTGACGCGAACGGTCGTGGTCGGGGAGATCGGCGAGGACGTCCGCCGCATGCACGCCGCTGTGGTGCAGGCGCTCGAGGCGGGCATCGAGTCCATCTCCGCGGGCGTGCCGGCGAAGGAACCGCACCTCGCGGTGTGCCATGTCCTCGTCGACCGCGGTTACGGGACGACGACAAAAGGCTATGAGGGGCCTGAAGGGGTTGCGCGCATGAACCACAGCACCGGCCACGGGGTCGGGCTCGACATCCATGAGGAGCCCTCTCTCCGCGAGACTGCCGAAGAACCCCTGCGCGAGGGTGACGTGGTGACGGTCGAGCCGGGCCTCTACCTTCTCGGCTTCGGCGGCGTCCGGGTCGAAGACACCGGCATGGTGACGACGCACGGCTTCAAGAACTTCACCAGCCTGACGCGAAGCCTCGACCCTCGTGATTATCTGTAAAGGCTTGGTTTACCATCTCGGGAGATGGCCGACGACCTCGACGCGCCCGACAGCGCTCCCGTCATGGCGGGCGACCCAAACGTGCTCGATCTGCCCGAGGGGCCGCAGGAGTCGCTAGGCCAGCGCATCCGGCGCATCCGCGGCCAGCGCGGGATGAGCCTGGCCAAGGTCGGCGGAAACGATTTCACTCGTGCCTTCCTCAGCCAGATCGAGCTCGGCAAGGCGCGGCCATCGCTGCGCGTGCTGCGCGTCATCGCGGAGCGGCTTGGGACCGAGGTCGAGTACCTGCTCGAGGGGCGGCAGGCGGGCCTCGAGCGCGAGCTCGCCCTCGAGATGGGGCGTGTGCTGGTCGCGCTAGGCGAATACCGCCGTGCCCTCCGCGCCCTCAAGCCGGCGCTGACCTCGTACGACTGGCCGCTCGGGACCGACGCGCGCCTCGTCCAGGCCGAGGCGATGATCGCCCTCGGCCGCAAGGAAAAGGCGAACGAGATCCTCAGCCGAGAACGACGCGTCATCGAGACGCAGGGCGACCGCCTGCGCCAGGCGCGGCTGCGCGCCATCCAGCGCGGCGAGCATTTTCGGATCGAAGGCGACCCGGTCAAGTTCCACCTCCAGCTGGCGGACCGCGCGCACCGCGCCGCCAACGGGCATGTGGCGCTCGAGCATTACCGCGCGGCGCGTGTTCTGCTGGAGGCGCTCGGCCCTACTAAAGACCGGACGGAAACGTAAAGGTAGGCGGCGGCTTCACGTCCGGCGGTGTGATCTCGATCGTCACCACCTCGTGCGACGCGAGGACTATCGCCTTGGGGTCGCCCGTGTAGACCTGGGCCCCCTTGCCATCGCCCTTGTCGATGTAGACGACCAGCTTGTCGGTGGGCGCGAGCGTGAATTGAGAGACGTGTGTCGCGTCGAGCCGCTGCGAGCCCTTGCCGCTGGCTTTGCTCCACGTGTCCCACACCTGGAAGAACTGCCCGAGCGTGAACGTCTGGTTGGCGGGCGACTCGATGTGGATGATGTTCTTCTGCGAAGCGTGGACGTGGAGCCAGTAGTAGCAGCTGACGGCCGACTGGGTCGAGTCTGTGAAGTTGATGCCCGTGTTGTCGGGCAGGTTGGTCGAGATCCCGTGGTACATGATCTGGAGCGCCGCGTGGTAGTGGGTCTGCGTGTGCTCGAGCTGGTCGCAGGGGATGCCGCCAGCGACGGTGGGGCCCGGCGCCGGCCGGTTCAGCCAGAGGATGTAGACGATCATCCCGATCAAGAGGAGGCCGAGGACGCCGCCGACGGCGATCGGCAGGATCGGGACGTCGGAGGCCCTTTTGACCTTGACGGGTGCGCGGCGGCCGGACTTGCCCTTGCTGCGCGCCCCAGCCTTCGCTTTGGATTTGGTCGCCATCGGCCCTGTAGAATACCGGCCTGACCTTTCTGGCCTCGGCCGGGGATTCAACTCCCCGATCGACCGGGGCCTCCACCCATAGGAAGGAGGTTCTCCCCTTGCGGGAATACGAAGTTCTGTACATCGTCCGCGCCGACCTCGACGACGAGAAGGTCCAGGACGCGGTCAAGCGGGTCAACACGCTGATCGAACGCTCAGGCGGGAAGATCGAGCGCACCAACCTTTGGGGCAAGCGCAAGCTGGCCTACGAGGTGAAGCACCAGAAGGAAGGCTCGTACGTCCTGCAGGACTTCCAGCTCGATCCCGACCGTGTGCCTGAGCTCGAGTCGGCCCTCAAGATCACCGAAGAGGTCTTGCGCCACCTCATCGTGCGCAAGCCCGAGAAAGCCGCTCCCGTCACCGCCGTGGCGCCGCCGCCGCCGGAGGTCGTACTGGAGCCGATCGCAGTCGAGGCAGAGGCGGCGGGAAGTGCAGGCCGTGCGGATCGGGAGGACCGAGAGGAGACATAGATGTCAAACCTGAACAAGGCGCTGCTCATCGGACGGCTCACCAAGGACCCGGAGATGCGCTACACGCCGAGCGGCACGGCGGTCACCAACTTCAGCATCGCCACCAACCGGTGGTCGACCGGTCCTGACGGCGAGAAAAAGGAGTTCACCGACTACCACAACATCGTCGCCTACAACGCCGGCAGGCGAAACCTGGCCGAGATCGTCGCCCAGTACACGCGCAAGGGCGCGCTCGTCTTTATCGAAGGGCGCATCCAGACGCGGTCGTGGGAGGGCCAGGACGGCCAGAAGCGGCGAACCACGGAGATCATCGCCAACGACGTTCAGTTTCTCGACTCCCGCGCCGGCGCCGGTACCGGCGGTGATGGCGCACCGCGCACCCGGCCCGCGCAACCAGATGAGAGCAACATCCCGGCTCCTGACGACGCGCCGCGCGACGTGGACCCGGACGAAATTCCCTTTTAGGAGCAATCGAACATGGCAGTCAGCCGTCCACCCTCACGCGAACAGACCTCATCCGGTTCGGGCGGCGGCCCACGGGGGCCGAAGCGCCAGCACCGCAAGGTCTGCACCTTTTGCGTCGAGAAGATCGACTACATCGACTACAAGGAGATCTCGCGACTCCGCCGGTTCGTGAGCGACCGTGGCAAGATCCTGCCCCGGCGCGTCACCGGCACATGCGCGCGGCACCAACGCCCGCTGACCACGGCGCTCGAGCGTGCGCGCGCGATCGCGCTGCTTCCTTACACAACGGAGCAGCATTAGGTCAAAATTTTCCCGCCGCCAAAGCCGATGACTGGAGCGCGCCCATGACCTTCCACACCCAGCTGCGAATCCCCGGGCCGACGCCTCTTCCCGAGCGCGTCGTTCGCAGCATGAGCCGGCCGATGATCGACCACCGCGGCCCGGAGTTCGCTGCGATCCTGGCCGAGATCACGGCGGGTGCGAAGCGCGTGTTCAAGACCAGGCATGACCTTCTCCTCTTGACCTCCTCCGGCACTGGTGGGCTCGAGTCGGCGGTCGCGAACCTCGTCTCACCAGGCGACGAGGTGGTCGTAGCCCTGTCCGGAAACTTCGGCGAGCGGTTCGCCGCCCTCGCGTCCGCTTACGGCGCCGATGTCACGAGGCTCGAGTTCGAATGGGGCCAGCCGGTCGACCCCGATGACCTCGCGCGCGTGCTCGAGCGCCACCCGAAGGCAGGCGTGGTGCTGCTGACCCACAACGAGACCTCCACCGGGCTGACCAACCCGCTCCGCGAGCTGGCTCGCGTCGCGCGAGCGGCCGAGCGGCTCGTCGTGGTCGACGGTGTCAGCTCGATCAGCTCGATCGACATCGAGACCGACGCGTGGGGCATCGACGTCGCGGTCAGCGGTTCGCAAAAGGGATGGATGGCCCCGCCTGGGCTTGCCCTGGTCAGCGTGAGCGAGCGCGCGTGGGCGCAGCAGGCAAAGGCTCGCTCGCCCCGCTTCTACTTCGACTGGAAGGAGGCCAAGGTGTGGGCGGAGAAGGGCATGACCCCGTTCACGCCCGCTGTCGCCGTCGCCTTCGCGATGCAGGAAGGCCTCCACATGCTCGAAGAGGAAGGCCTCGAGAACGTCTACGAGCGGCATGCGCGGCTGGCGCGTGCGACCCAGGTCGGCCTGGAGGCGCTTAGCTTCCAGCTCTACGCGCGTGAGGGCTACCGGTCGAACACCGTCACCTCGGCGATACCGCCCCCTGGTCTCGACGTGGCCGCTCTGCGCAAGCTGCTCGACACCAAGCACGGCGTCGTCATCGCCGGCGGCCAGGGCAAGATGACGGGCAAGATGGTCCGCGTCGGGCACCTCGGTGCGGTCGGGGAGGGCGACGTCGTGCAGGTCATCTGGGCGATCGAGCAGGCGCTCGAGGAGCTCGACGTGGCACCGGCCGACGGTCGCGGTGTCGCGGCGGTGACGAATTCCCTGCAGGGCGTGCCGGCCGCGACCCGCTGACCCGGGCGCGAACTTTGCCGAGGATCCTCGTCGCCGACCCCCTGGCCGAGGACGGCCTCGAGAGACTGCGCCGAGCAGGCGAGGTGACCGTCGTCAGCAAGCTGCCCGAGGCGGAGCTGATCAAGCGAATCGGCGACTTCGATGCGCTCGTCGTGCGCAGCGAGACGCGCGTGACCGCCCCCATCATCGACGCGGGGCGGAAGCTTCGAGTCGTCGGTCGTGCCGGTGTTGGCGTGGACAACATCGACGTGCCGGCGGCCACGCGGAGAGGGATCATCGTCGTCAACGCTCCGCGCGGCAACATCGTCGCCGCGGCCGAGCACACGGTGGCGCTGCTCTTCTCGCTGGCGCGGTGGGTGCCGCAGGCGGACGCGTCGGTCAAGCGGGGCGAATGGACACGGTCCAAATTCATCGGCACAGAGATCCGCGGCAAGACGCTGGGCGTGGTGGGTCTCGGCAATGTCGGTTCTGAGGTTGCGAAGCGCGCGCACGGCCTCGAGATGGAGGTCATCGCCTACGACCCGGTGGTCTCAGTGGAGCGGGCGGAGCTCTTCAACGTCGCGCTCGTCACCCTGCCCGAGCTGCTGGAGCGGGCGGACTTCGTCACCGTGCACGTCCCGTTGGTCGAGTCGAACCGCAACTTGATCGGCGCGCCAGAGCTCGCCCGGATGAAGCCGACGGCGTTCCTCGTCAACACTGCGCGCGGCGGCATCGTCGACGAATCCGCCCTGTGCGCGGCGCTGCAGTCCGGCCAGATCGCCGCCGCCGCGGCCGACGTGTTCGTGACCGAGCCGCCGGGCGCAAATCCGCTGCTGGCTCTCCCCAACTTCATCGCCACACCGCACATCGGAGCGTCGACCGCCGAAGCGCAGGTGTCCGTGGCGTTCGACGTCGCGGAAGAAGTGGCCGCGGTGCTGGCCGGGGACCTACCCCGCTTTGCCGTCAACGCGCCCGCGCTGCCGCCCGAGGAGCTCGCTTATCTCAGACCGTTCGCGGACCTGACCGAGCGCCTGGCCGCCCTGCATGCCCAGCTGTTCGGCGAACGCGTGAACGTCATCGAGCTCGACTTCGAGGGTGAGCTCGCCGAGCACGACGTGAACCTGCTCGTCGCATCGGCGATCAAGGGCGTGCTCCAGCCTTTCACCGAGGACCGGATCAACACGGTGAACGCGCGCCTGATCGCGGCGAATCGTGGCATCAGGTTGGTGGAGCGGCGCAGCCGCGGTCAGGGCAGCTACGCCAGCCTGGTCACGCTTCGGATGCAGGAGCACGAGATCGCCGGCACCGTGCTGATGGGCGAGCCACGCGCGGTGCGCATCGACTCCTTTCGCGTCGACCTGGTGCCGGCGGGGCGGTTTCTGGTCAGCCGCCATTCGGACCGTCCGGGCGTCGTCGGCCAGGTGGGAAGCATCCTTGGCGAGCACGACGTGAACATCGCGAGCATGCAGGTCGGCCGGGACGCGCCACGCGGCAACGCGATGATGATCCTTGCCGTGGACGACCGGGTTTCGGACGCCGTTTTGGCCACTCTGAGAGAGGTCGCCGGCATGTCGGATCTCCGTTACGTCGAGCTGGGCGGAGACTCCGACGGCTGACGTCCGCGCGTTCCCCGGGATCCGGTACTACCTGGCGCTGGCGGGGGACCTCAGCAAGCTGGTCGCGCCGCCGTACGACGTGATTCCGGAGTCGGAGCTGCCGCGCTATCGCTCGCTGTCGCCGTACAACGTGGTCCACCTGACGCGCCCCGGCACCGACTACGCGGGCGCCGCCAGGACCTTCGACCGGTGGCTGGACGAGCGCTACCTCGAGCCAGATCCGCCGTCCATGTACATGCACGAGGTCGAGTTTCAGGGCCGGCGGAGGCGTGACCTGATCGCGGCCCTGCGCCTCCAGCCGTACCAGGACCGGGTCGTGTTGCCTCACGAGCGGACCCACCCAGCCGCCAAGGAAGACCGTCTCGCCCTTCTGCGGGCGACGAGGGTGAGCCTGGAACCGCTGTGGTTTCTCTATGAGGGGCACGGCACGGGAATCCCGGCGGTGCTGGACTCGGTCGCCGGCCGCGTACCGGCTGTGGCCTTCACGGGCCCGGAGGGGTTTCGTCACCGCTTCTGGGTGATCTCCGACCGCGGAATCCACGGCAGCATCCACGCGGATCTCGACAAGCTTCCCGTCCTCATCGCCGACGGCCATCACCGATACGAGACAGCGCTGGCCTACGCAGAGGAGGTCGGCGGGGACGCCGAAGCCGCCTCCCGATTCACCCTGGCGCTGCTGACCGATCTCGCCGACCCTGGCCTGGACGTGCTCCCGACCCACCGCGTGATGAAGGTCGGCGTCGCCGTCACCGGGGGCGAGCCGAAAGGCTCCTTGGAGGAGACGCTGGAGTCGCTGCGCGGACGGGTGGCGGCCGGCTCCTATCGAGACCGCCAGTTCCAGGTCCTCCCGCTGGAAGGGGACGTCGCCGTGGTGGAGCTGCACAGGCAGGTGATCGACAACATCCTGGGCAAGCGGGAGCCGGAGGACTACCTGCTCTACACGCGTGACCCAGCCCAGGCCGTGCGGTGGGTCGACGAAGGCGTCGGAGCCGGGGCCTTCTTCCTGGACGCCCCCGACCTCAGGCAGGTTTTGAAGCTCGCCCAGGAAGGGAAAACTCTTCCTCAGAAGGCGACCTATTTTCATCCCAAACCGCCGTCCGGGATGGTCCTGGAGCGGGCGGGTCCAGATCGACGTTTATAGTTAGGAACCCACAAGAAAATGCCCACTTACGGCTATCGCTGCAGCAATTGCGGTCACCAGTTTGAGATCCAGCAACGCATGACCGACGCGCCCCTGGAGGCGTGTCCCAAGTGCCAGGGAAAGCTGACCAAGATCCTCTACCCGACCGGAGTGATCTTCAAGGGCAGCGGGTTCTACTCGACCGACTACAAAGCCTCCGGGAAGTCGGCCTCTGACAACGGCTCGAGCCCCAGCCCGGAGACCAAGCCGGACAGCAAGTCCGACGCGAAATCGGACGCGAAATCGGATGCCAAGCCCGATGCGAAAACGGAATCAAAGTCGGACTCGACTGATTAGAAGAAGTAGAGGGGAAGTACGTGGCAAACATCCAGGAAGTAACTGACAGCGATTTTGAAACCGCGGTCCTGAAGGCCGACAAGCCGGTGCTCGTGGACTTCTGGGCGACGTGGTGCGGACCGTGCCGGATGATCGCCCCGATCGTGGAGCAGATCCATGGGGAGCTGGGCGACAAGATCAAGGTCATGAAGATGGACATCGATGAGAACCCGTCGACGCCCATGCAGCTTGGGATCATGTCGATCCCGACCGTGATCATCTTCAAGGACGGCAAGCCCGCCGAGCGGACGGTCGGCTATCGCCCCAACATGAAGGGCGACCTCAAGGCGAAGCTCGAAGCCCTGATCTAGCCCAGAGGCCTCGGATCGACCATCGCTCCGCCTGCCGGGATCAGCGTCGGCCCCGATGGCGTTTCCCGCTGCTGGTGGGGTGACTCGGACGATTTGTACAGGCGCTACCACGACCTCGAGTGGGGCAGGCCCTCGTCGGACGAACGCCGCTTGTTCGAGAAGCTCTCCCTCGAGGGTTTCATGTCGGGCCTCAGCTGGCTGACGATCCTGCGCAAGCGGGAGAACTTCCGGGCCGCGTTCCTTCAGTTCGCGCCCGAGTCAATCGCCCGCTTCGGGTCGCGTGACGTGGCGCGGCTGATGGGAGACGCCAGCATCGTGCGCAACCGGGCGAAGATTGAGGCGACGATCAACAACGCGCAGCGCTACGCCGAGCTGGTGAAGGAGTTCGGGACAATGGGTGGCCTACGTCTGGGGCTGCGAACCCAAACGGCGCAAGCGCCTGCTCGATCGAGAGGGTCTGCTGGCTGTCGGGGTGCTGGCCGAGGCCGTCGCGATGAGCAAAGATCTTCGGCGCCGAGGTTGGGCGTTCGTGGGTCCGACTACGGTCCATTCGTTCATGCAAGCCATCGGTCTGGTCAACGACCACATTCGCGGGTGCGCCGCGGGGACCGAGGTCGAGCGGCTGCGCCGCGAGTTCATCCGGCCGAGCTAATCTTCCCCGCGCTGGGGATGTATGGGGGCTGGTGCCCCCCGCGGTCTTCAAAACCGTTTGCGGGGCGCTGTTGAGGCGTCCTGGGTGGGTTCGATTCCCATCCATCCCCGCCAAATTTCGCATCAATGACAGCCAACATGACAGCCACAGCGGCGGACGTTCTCGAACGGCAATGGACGTTGGTGACCACGCATCATGTGCTCCTAAATGGGCGTTACAATGGGCCGCTCACAATCGTTGCTGGAAAAGCTCGCGCAGAGATGCCTGGATCCTGTCCATAGGAACGAAAAGCTCACCGTAGACTGCTGCTCAGTTTGGGGCGAGGTGGCCCTGTGGTGATTCGACTGCCGCGGTCTCGCGGCTGAGGGGATTCGACTCAATGGCTTCCGGACGCTGTCTTGGGATGAGCTGTGGCGGCGCTTGGCTCAACCTGGCTCTCGTCGAGGTCGACCGGGTACTCGACGAGGAGCCCCTACGCCTGCCGCTGCCCAACGTCGAGGGGGACTGGTCGGCTCTGAGAGGCTTCATGAGCTCGGTTCGCACGGCTGTTGGGGATCTCAGGCCGAGCCATATCGCGTTCCTCCTGCCGGAGATGACCTACAAGAACAACTACGCGTTCTTCGACGATAGGGTCGGAGCGGAGGTGCTGGTTCGGGTCGCGGCTGCTGAGGAGAGTGTCACCTTCGTCCGTGTGAAGCGGCCAACGGTCCGCTCGACACTCGGTCTGGTCAAGAAGGGTGCGCTATCTGATGCGGGCGCGACTCTGGATCGGAAGGTAGGAAAATACTGGGCGGAGGGTCGCGACCTGGCGGCGCTGGCCGCGTTCACGCTCTTGAAGGGTCGTTAGGCAATGCCAATCCACGGTGATCGGCTCGACAAACCCACCTATCGGATCCTCCGAACCATTAACCACACTGGTGTCGCCGAGGTGCACTTGTCCGAGCACCTGGTCTTCGGCGAACGAACCGTGCAGAAGACCTTCGATGTCTTCGGTCTTGAAGACTCAATCGCCTACCAGGAACCGCAACTCCTCAGACAAATCAAGCATCCAAACATCGTTCCTGTGTTTGACGCTCAACCTGACCCGGACCATGAGGACGCCATCACGATGGTGATGCCGTTCTACGAGGGGGGCAGCGTCAGCGACGCCCTGATGGAGGGACAGCGGTTCTCGCTTGTGCACGCCGCCGGCTTAGGCGCGGAGATCTTCACTGCACTCCACCATCTTCATGTTCATCACGGCTACCTGCACCGGGATAACAAGCCAGGAAACGTCTTCTTGTCCGGCGACCGGCGGACTGCCTACGTGGGTGACTTCGGATCAGTCGGAAAAATGGACGAGCACGGTGAAACAGGTTCAGTCGAGACGACACCGTTGTACCGGCCGCCGGAGGCAGGACCGAAGACTGGCCGGATGACGGTGCGGTCGGATGTCTACTCGGCTGGGATGGTGCTTCACGAACTCGTAACCGGCCGCTTCCCCTACGAGATCCTCGATACGGAGATCCTCAGGGTGGAGCGCCGGCTCGCAGCTGGCCAGCGGTCAATTCCTGACAGGTACTTCGCATCTTTCGCACCGCATGTTCCAGACGAGCTGCGCAGGGTCATCACGAAGGCAACCGCCAAACGCCCGCAGGATCGGTGGTCACATGCCGGAGCTGTGGCGCGTGCCCTGTTTTCACTTCAACGCCGAATGGTTGATTGGCGGCACATTGATGGCGACGAACTGGACGGCCGCTGGGAGGGATTCTGGCCACCGCAAGTGCCCCCAGCCCGGCAACGACAGGTCGAAATCGAAAGCTCAATCGTGAAAGGTCGCCGCCGGCTCGTCGCACGTCGACTTGGGACCTCAGGCCGGTGGAGTCGATTCGCAGCCTTTCCTGACATTCGGGGGCTCGCGCCCGCGGACGCTGCCAGCGTCCATGACTTCTTTCGCCTTACGGAAGCCCGTCTTCGGGTTGTGGACTAGACAGCAGCCGATTCAGGTATGGACCCCTGGCGGATCCGCTCCAGTTCGTGCACGGACATCGACCACATCCGAGCCGCACGAGTGAGAAGTTGAGCGTCGCCTGGCTTCATTGCCATCAGCAGCCGGCGGTATCGCAGCAGCGCGTCCGCATCCACCCGAAAGGCAGCCCAGCGGAGGCAACCAATCGGTCGGAGGGTGCCATTGTCCCGCAGGAGAGCAAGGGCCCTGCCCGCTCCCTTTACGCCTGTGCCGCTGTCCGGGCTTAGCTGCAGGTCGATCCTGTGGCGCCAAGGATCGAGGGCTCCACTTTTCGCAGCCTCCCCCTGTAGCCATACCAGAGCCTGATCCAGTGGCCAGCGGACCCGGGCGGGCAGCGTCGTTGGGCCGCCAGCGGCCAGCAGGATTCCGACTAGATCCGCGAGCTGAGGCTGGGTCGATTTGGTCCTAACCTGCACTCTCAAATTGTCGCATTTCCTACGATTTTTGCGACAGTCTCTGCATTAGACAACGCGAGACGCAATTGGCTTCGGAGTCGCAGGTTCGGGCCGTAACTGCTCGAATACTTCCCGTGCCGGAGATTCGAGAACATAATTTGCGACACTGGGGTGGCAGAGGCCGATCGGCTACCGGTAGCCGCGGTTATGGAGATCCTTCGACTTGACCGCCAGCAGTTCTATGAGTGGCGGGATCTTGGCCTGCTTGGACCAAGAAAGGGCCGCGAGCACCTATCTCGTGCCGACGCCCGTGAACTGGCCGTTCTCTCAGAGCTCCGACGGGCGATAGGGGGCACCAAGGCCGGAGTCGCGTACGTGCAGATTCGTGCTCAGTTATTAGCGCGCGACCTTCGCGCGACGACCGAGATCATCTGGATTGACCAGGATCGATGGGCGGGCTTAGTCGGCACCCCCGAGCAATACATGGCGGCTGCGCGGCGTGGCAGGCCCGTTGTAGTGATTTCGGTGCACGAGGAGGTTCAAAGGGTGCTCGATGCGTTTGGTCGGGATGCCGCGGGCCGCAAACAAAGAAGTAGCCACGACTGACAAGCGTCCCCGCCGCCGGATCTCGTCCGCCGCTCGCTCGACCCTGTTCACCCCTGGAGCCTGTGACCATTTCAGCGACTTCGAGGATGATCGCGACGTCGGCTTCCTGAACGTGCGCCAGAGCAGGGCGCCAACCTCCGCCGGCCGATGTTCTGTCTGGAGTACTTGCCCAACAAGTGTCGGCATGCGGTCGCCTCTCGGCGCAGCTCGGCAACAAACCAGACTTGTCGTCGCAAGATAACGGCGCTCGCGCGCCGAACATCGTGGTGACCATCTGCGCTGTTCGCCGATTGCACCCTTCCGCGATCCTCGTTGGCACGCCACAACGCTCCGCCTCGCAGTAACATTCGCAACCGCCATGTCGCAAGCGCGCAACACGATTTTCGCCCTCCAAATGGGAATCGAAGAAGACTTGATGGCAGCAATAGTCGCGTCGGTTGGCGATGAGCGTTCACCGCTCGTTCAGAGTGAGGAAGTGAAAGCGACGGAGCGGCGTGAGCGCGACCTCGGCCCCTCCTCCGGCCAGGCAACATGGCAAGAGTTGCTCTACTACCTCGATTTGGGCCAGAAGATCGACCTAGCGAGTCGGCTCAATGATGCGATTCGAGCAAAGTTCGCGCTCGACGAGCGCGCGGTCAAGAAACTGGTAGCGGCGCTAACACCACTGGTTCCCATACGTAATCGCGTTTGCCACGGTCGGCCGCTTGAGCCGGATGACTTCTCCCTCACAGTTCGGGTTGTGTCCGACGTTCTCACGGAAACGTTCTTTCCGTTTGACAAGCTGGCGAGCGTTTACCAACGGCTCCGAACCGAGTCGAACGATTATCCATTCACGATGGTTATCCCGACCTTCTGGAGTGAGGGGCAACCACGCTTACAACACAATCTCCCTACGCCAGACTTCGAGGACACGGGCTTTGTCGGTCGCGATCACGATCGAAAGAGTCTGGGTCAACTGCTTATCGGTGCGTATCCGGTCATCAACGTCACCGGCGAAGGAGGACTCGGCAAGACTTCTCTTGCTCTCCGTTGTCTCTATGACCTCGTTGAATCACGAACTACTCAGTTTGAGGCGATCGTGTGGACAACTATGAAGACCAATCGCCTTACGCCGGCTGGGATCCAGACCATCGTCGGCAGCCTTGGAAATGAAGTGGATGCCCTGAAGCCGATAGTCGACATGTTTCAGCCGGCGTCTGAAGACGCTGACCGAAACCGTATCTATGACCAGCTGATTGAGATCATGGACGTCTTTCCAATCCTTCTGGCCATCGACAATCTTGAGTCAGTTGACGTCGACGCGCTTCGTCCACTACTCCTGCGGATTCCGCATCCGTCGAAGGTGCTACTCACATCGAGGATCGGAATGGGCGATGTGGAAGCGCGATACGCCCTTGATCCTCTGTCGCCAAAGGACGGCGTCCAACTGCTTCGACGGGTAGCGCGTCTGATGAACGTCGAAGAATTGACCCAGCGCGATGATGCCTCACTGAAAGACATCTGTGCTCGCCTTTTCTTCAATCCACTCTTGATTCGGTGGTTTGTCGAAGGCTACACGTCCGGGCACTCAATTCCTTCACTACTGCACTCGACCGGTAGCTTCAAGACCGCGCTGAAGTTCTGCTTTCAGAATGTCTATGACCGACTAGGTACGGAGAGCAAGCGTTTACTCCGTATTCTGTCTGAGGTTCCGGGCCCATTGTCCGAAGTCGAGGTGGCTTTGGTCTCGGGCATGCGCGACATTGAAGCGGTCCGCAGTTCCCTGAGATATCTGCAGGGATCCAATCTTCTCGAGCGATCGCAAGACCAATACGGGGCAACAGTTGACCTCACGATGTGGCAGGTGACCGACTTCGCTCGAATGTTCATCAGCACTTACGATCGGCCGTCGGTGACCGAGCGAAAGGCAATCGCGAGCGAGTATCGCGCGCTGTTAGCGGGTAGGAAGCAGCCCCCAGCCCAGGCACAAGGGCATCCGTTCCACGTTCAGGTGATTGCTGCTCGTACCACAGATGAAGCGCAGGTCCTGCGGCTTCTGCGCCGCGCCCAAGAACTCGGAGCCGACAAGGACTTCCGTGCAGCGCTAACTCAAATCGAGGAGGCTCGACTTCTGCAGCCAGGTTTTTTCGAGGTCTTCCGGGTTTCAGCTCAGGTCAAGGCGCTCGCTAGCGACGATCGTGGAGCAGAGGAGGACTTTCGGATGGCGCTCGACCTGGCGGGCGGGTTAAGCCAGCCGCTGCTTGTCTTCTACTCGCAATTTCTCCGTTCCAGAGCAAACCTAGATGATGCCGCCGAGTTGCTCGAGACCATAGCGTCTGACTCCAGTGCCGCCCCGCAACTAGTTATTGAGTACGCTTGGCTTCTGCTACTCAGAGGCGATGCTCGGGAGGCGTCGGCACTCTTCGCGCGCGTAGCGCCATCATTGCTAGCTCTAGGCGGCAGCGAGCGCACGGTTTACGTTACACAACATGTTGCGACACTGCGTGAACTTGCGGAGGAGATTCCGATCTCCCGGATCAAGGATGCTTCGAAGCCGGTCAGCGAGGCTCTCAGAGTGCTGGCGAACGGTTGCCCGCTGATCGGAATCGATCGTGCAGTCGAGCGGGAAGGCCAGCGGTGCTTCCAGCTCGCGGCTCAGGTAATCGCTGCTGACTGTGACCGTGAGCTATGGGAACAAGTGAAAGAGTCGGTCACTACGATTGCGCAGTTCTTGCCGCTTGTCGGCAGCGATACAAGCGGCACTGCTGAACTCGAGGCCAAGTGCCCGGCCATCGCTAGCTCCGACGACTATCGCCGCGTCGTCGAACCGGCAGGCGCACGAGCGGCCGGATCGCGAATCAAAGGTACGTTGGGACGCATTCCGTGGGGCAGGGACTATGGGTTCGTCCATGGAAGCGATGGCGTTGACTATTTTGTTTTTCGGACGGCATTTCGGTCGCGTTTGCCTTGGGAAGACCTATGGGAAAAGGATCCGATTCCGGTCGAATTCCTACCAGGCCAGAAGCAACCCGGGAGCGATCGCGCGCCTCGCGCACAGGACGTTCTGCTGAGTGAACTTCCCACCGGCCTGGCGCGGTAGCGCGGGCTGCGCTCCACATTGCTTGCGATAACTGCCGCTAACCAAGAGCATTCAGCAGCTCGCCACCTTTGGCCTAATACGACCCTCCGCGAATCGCATGTGCATCGAAAACAATGACCATGCCGCGCTAGGTGGCCAGACGGAAGACCTCGTTGCGGACCGAGACGTAAAGGTGGTCTTGCGCGTCGAGAGCTATTTCCGTGTGGTCGTCCAGTAGCGGACCAGGCCCTGGCCACTGCCCGACATAGGTGCCGTCGCTTGAGAACTTCTCGATGCGGTTGTTTCCGATGTCCCCAACGTAGACCGCGCCAGTAGTGTCAATGGCGATTCCTTTCACGTCACTGAAATCGCCGGCGGCAGTGCCCTGATGGCCCCACTGAGCAATCAGCGCGCCGTTAGATGAAAAGACCTGCAAGCGATACGTGGCAACCTCTCCGACGTACACACGGCCGCTTCGGTCCAGGGCGAGGTCGTACGGAGCATAGAGGTGCCCAGGCTCTTCTCCGCGTTGGCCCCAAACGATCAAGATCTTGCGGTCAGGCGTGAACACCTCAATCCGATCGTTGTTGAGATCGCAGACGTACACGTTTCCCGTCGAGTCGACCGCGATTCCGACCGGCCAATTGAATTGCCCTGGACCGGTGCCAACGCTTCCCCACACGGCCACCGGCCGCCCTGTAGGCGAGAATTCCTGGATTCGCTCGTTACCGATCTCTGTGACGTAGAGGTCACCGTTCGAATCAAGGGTTATCTTGGCCGGCTCGCTAAGCTGACCGGGGGCGGAGCCCTGACCTCCCAATGTCGCAATCAACGCCCCAGTCTTAGAGAACTCTTCGACCTTGTTGTCGTTGATCTCAGCAACGAATATGTTGCCCGAGCCATCGACGGCAAGTCCGTTGGTTCCGGAAGCGGTAGTTGTAACTACTTGGTGCCAGCTGCCAGGCAGGATCTTCGCGGCGGGAGCCGAGTTAGGCGAGTTGGCCGATTTGACACCGCTGCCACCGCACGCGGACGCGACAGCAATCACGAGAATCGCGGCGGCCTCTTTGGCGCGCATTGCCGCGAATTATGGGCTTACTGGCCAACGACGCGATAACCGCCTGCTATCGATAACTACCTCGATATCGCGAGCCTCTGCGCCGATCGTGTGAGTTGTTGGCTGGGCCTCCTTCGTAGTCTTAAGTTCTTCAGGGCCCGGCTTCTCAAATGGGACCAGTCGCAGGTAGGCGGCCTTGTATCGCGCCGATCGGCCGGCCTTGACAAGCCTGTGTTAAGCGCGCACTGTTGCGCCAGCCAATTCGCCCTCGACGGGAATTGCTGGGTGAAGGAGGGGTGCGCATGGTCACGCGCACGCGGTACAACCACATTGAGTCCACGACCCGAAACCTGAGGGCCTCAACACCGCCTTCGACGACCACGCCACCGACGCCGTCGTCGCCACGCTTCAGGACTGGTCAGACACCCGCTCAACGCCGCCGGCAACGAGCTCTGGAAGGTCGAGCTGTCGGCTGCGCTCGCCGAATCCATCGCGTGGGTCCCGGTCAAGCTGCAGACGTCGAACGCGGTCGTGCTTCGCAAGGGATTCGGCGACACGCGGGTCGTGTTCGACGGCTCCCGGCGCTCAGCGATCCAGCAGAAATGATCAGGCCGCCCGTGCTGTCTGAGGAAGAGGAGGAGGAGTCCGCACCGGCGGGCGACGAGCGCTGCGCCGTCTGCGGGAGCGCGCTCCACACGACGAGCGAGCATCCGTTGCCACAGGTGGAACCATCTCCGGCGCCCGCGCCGCCCTCGGGTGGAGAGCGATGCGCGATCTGCGGCAGTGCGTTTCATACGACCGCCCAGCACACCGGCTGAGCGCGCCGGAATCCACTGACGATATTCAGGGTAGAGGTGAAAGAGCTTATGTCCTATTACAACGAGGCCCCACCGCCTGGTGAGGAACGCTGCGATATCTGCGGTAGCTTCATGCACACGACAGACGCGCATCCGAGGGAGAACGCCGACGAGGAGCCTTACGCACCGCCCAACCCTGAGGACCGGTGCGCGATCTGCGGCAGCGCGTTTCACTCGACGGCTGAGCATCCGGGTTAATCGGTTCCTCCGTGAACGATCTGCTGCCACCGTCCGTCGGCAAGGGAGTCTCCTTCTGGAGGCTCCCCGACGTCGCCTATTCGTACCCCGCGGCGATCGACGCGGCCGGAACGATCGCCGCGCCACTCCTTGCCGGCTTCGCGATCACGCTCGCCGCGCTCGTCATCACATCGCCCGGCGACCTCCTTCTACCGGACCTGACCCTCACCCTCCTGGTGTCTTCAGCGGTCGCTCTCCTCGCCGCGCTGCAGTGCGCGTTCTGGGCGCGCCAGTATGTCGTCACGCCGTCGCAGATCACCGAGTGGTGGCCGCAGCTGCAGGACCCGTCGGCCGACAACAAGGCGCTGTGGGACCAGTTGCGGCAGGAGCAGTGGGCTCACCACGGGCTGATGAAGTTGTGGTCGAGGCGAATGGACGTCACCTACAACGCTGGGATTGTGCTCTTGCTGGCCGCGCTGCTCGTCCTGCTGATTCCCAGGAGCTCGATCACCATTCTGCGCGTGGTAGCCATCGTCGTGGCCGCGGCCGCGACCGTGGGTGAGTTGTTCTGGATCTTCGGTCAGAGCACGCGGCTGTTTCCGAAGCTTCGGGACGCGGTCAAGAAGCCCGAGAACCAGCCGTACGTCCCCAAGTGACCGGATCCCAGACGTCACATGCCATAGACTCGCCCGCCAATCGCCGACCGCGCTCGGCAGATGCCGGCTCCCGGCGCGATATGGGACCGCAAGACCTGGTGGTCACCAGACTCCCTGTATTGGTGGGATGGAGACCGTTGGATCGCGTCGTGGCTGAGTCGAGTACGCCGAGGAACCTGTTGTTTCCATAGGCCGTATACGAGGGCCGCTAAATCACAACTCCTTAAATGGAGCAGTGCGGAGGGCCGCCGCCCGCTTTTCCCACCGCTGTCAACCGACAAACTGCGAAGGTTTCGGAACCGAGAAGCGGGCGTGATATCGATGCGGATCATTTGTGAATCCTCCGTCGGAGCACGGACCAAGGCTGGCATCCAATCGCCTGGAGAGGATGGCGCGCTAACGATAATGCAGCCTTACCGTTAATAGTCCGGACTGCGACACAGTTCGAGACCGTGAGTCCCCGGGTTTAAATCCCGGGCCCCTGAAATCACACACCCCCGGGCCCCCGACCAACGATTCGCAGGACCGTGAGGCACCCAGTTCAGGACACCCCTGACCTCTCCATGAACCCAGGGCGATTCAGTCAAGAGGTGGCAGCGCGAATCGCCAAGGTGGGGGCAGCTCGGGCGGCGGAGGCGGCCCAACCACTGAGGCCGGGGACCCGGTCCTAGTTGATACGCCGACCAGGAGCGTTGACAAGCGCGAAGGGTTCGCTCAATATTCCCCTATTCCACTAGGGGAGTAGTGAATTGCTCTTCCACCTCGATGCCAGCTCCGGTATGCCGACCTACATGCAACTCGTCAACCAGGTGAGGCGTGCGACAAGAAACGGAACGCTCCGCCCGGGCGACCGACTGCCCACCGCGCGTGAGGTGGTGGCGGCGCTGGCGATAAACCCCAACACAGTGCTCAAGGCATACACGCAGCTCGAGAGCCAGGGACTCGTAATCAGCCGGCCTGGCCTGGGTACGTTTATCGCGCAGGGCATCCCAGCGCCGCTGGCTCCAGCGCTGCAGCGCCAGCTCCGTCGCGGACTTGACTCGTGGATACGCAACGCGGTGGCGGCCGGATTGGATCGCGAAGGAATGCTCGCGTTGATCAACTTGGCCATTGACGAAAGCAAGGGAGCCCACGTCGCATGAACGTCGCTATACACGCCACCCGCCTCGGCAAGCGATATGGCAACCGCTGGGCGCTTCGCGACTGCTCGCTTCGAGTGCCGGCAGGCCGGATCACCGGATTGGTGGGGCCGAATGGGGCAGGCAAGACCACGCTGCTGCGAATGGCGGTTGGCTTGCTTGAACCAACGTCTGGCGAGATCAGCGTCTTTGGATGGTCACCGACTGAGCAGCCTGCTCTGGTGCTGGCGCGAGTGGGTTTCGTCCCGCAGGACCTGCCTCTCTACCGGGGTTTCACAGTCGGCGAAATTCTCCAGCTGGGCCGCCATCTGAATCCTCGCTGGGACCAGGCCGCGGCGGTGGCGCGATTGAAGCGCTTAGACATCGGCTTGAATCGCAAGGTGGCCCACCTGTCAGGTGGCCAGCACGCGCAGGTAAGTCTTGCCCTTGCACTTGGCAAACGTCCAGACCTGTTGCTGCTCGATGAGCCTCTATCCAACCTCGATCCTTTGGCTCGGCGTGAGTTCATGAAAGCTCTGGTTGAAGTCGTTGCGGCAGAGGGCTTGTCGGTAATCCTGTCGTCCCATGTGGTGGCAGAGCTGGAACGAGTCTGCGACCACCTCGTGATCCTGAACGGTGGTCACGTACAGGTCGTGGGGGACATCGACGAGTTGGTTGCCCTGCATAAGCTGCTGATCGCTCCGAGGCAAGACTCAGAGGTGATCGACGGTGACGCGACTGTCATCCAGGCCACGCACACCGATCGTCAGTCGGCAATGCTCGTGAAAGTAGGGTCCCACCCGGTTCGGCCGGACTGGGAGGTACACGACGTTTCACTCGAAGAAATAGTGCTCGCGTACCTCGGCAATCCGGCGGCAGCGACGTTGCCAGCGCCGGTGATGGAGAAGGCCGGATGATCTGGCTGACCTGGCGACAGCACCGCCTTGAGGGCTTGATCACCGCCCTCCTCGTTGTCGTGGTCGCGGCTCTGGTCGGCAGTCTCGTTGTAGCTGCACAACCGCTACTGGAGGAGATAAAGCACGCGTGCCCAATCGTTGTAGACGATTCTTGCGGGCGGGCGCTCATAGCATTCAACGCCCGATTCGGGATGTTCCAGCAACCTCTTTATCTGGCTTTTCTCGTGTTGCCCGTGTTGTCGGGCATGTTCATCGGTGCGCCTCTGTTGGCTCGTGAGTTTGAGCAGGGCACCGACGAGATGGTGTGGACCCAAGGGATCACCCGCCGCAAGTGGCTCTTCATCAAGCTGGCCATTCTCGGCTCGGCAACGATTGTGATGGCCGGAATTCTCGCCGTGGCGGGACGGGAATGGTCCACGGCAGTTCCGGACAATTCATACAGCCAGTGGTTCGCTTTCGACGTCCAGGGTCCGGAGTTCGTTGCCTACGCTCTGTTCTCATTCGCCGTGGGTGTCGCAGCGGGAGCTGCGATTGGCAGGACCGTGCCCGCGATGGCGGTGGTGCTCGTCGGTTTCCTTGCAGTTCGAGCTGCAATTGCGCTCTTCGCCCGCAGGAATTTCTTACCACCTGTCGAGTCGGAACTCACCGGCCCGCTCTTCTCGGGGCAGGGACAGGCCTGGCTGATCGGTGACCAGCGACCGGTCGACATGTATGGCAACAGCATCAGCTCGGACCAGTTCCAACAGATCACCGATGCATGCCTCCATCCGGCGAGCGGAGTCGTGCCCGGAAACTTCAATCTGCAAGGGTGCTGGCACGACCACGGCATTAAGGTCCTGCAGACCTATCAGCCCGCCGAGCGGTTCCCGCTCTTTCAGGGCATCGAAACCGCAATCTTTGTCCTCGCTGCACTCGCCCTGCTTGGGTTTGCGGTTTGGCTTGTCAGGCGCCGCGCCTAGCCGGATCTTCGCAGCGACTGACCGCCTTCTTCCTCCGGGGTCAGACTCTGGCCTTGTGCCAGACCTGGGTGACAACGGCATCGAAAGACCACAATTGGACGGAGGCCATGCGCTATCCCGATCCGCGGCAAGCCATCGTGGCGCAGCTGGCTCAGACAGGGGGAAAACCCTTATGGCAAAGCGCGCCCTCGCCGGGAGGCTGGCGAAGGGCTATCTCTCGTGGCCGCGGACAAGACGCGGATCCAGGCACGGTTCGCTTCGTCAAACAGCGTGGGATCCCAGGCCACGAACTGCACGCCGTCGCATTCGCCGATCGAGACGGGAGGAACTATCGGTTTCTCGTTGGCGTCGACCGTGATGCGAGTGGATGGGAGGTAAAGGGTCTAGCCGGTGGGGGCGCAGGCGACCCTCCGCGCGACCATCCGTGGGTTAACTTCTGCGGCTGGGGCTGGCCTCGCTCGTTTCGCGGCGGTGGCTGGGTCATTGGCAGCGGCTCTACGGCTGCCGCCCGCGTCCGTCTGCACTTCCGACGAGGGCCGATGCTTGAGGATACTGTCGACGAC
>DATNMQ010000044.1:0-2167 GCA_035602465.1 Candidatus Sulfotelmatobacter sp.
AGGCAAGTGTGCGGACTACATTCTGCCGAGTGTGTGGACATTGATAATGAGAGCAATCAAGTGCCTTAAGGGTGTTCGGTGGATGCCTTGGCGCTGAGAGGCGATGAAGGACGTGCTACGCTGCGATAAGCCGTGGGGAGCTGCGAAGAAGCTTTGATCCACGGATTTCCGAATGGGGAAACCCACCTTCGATAGCTGGAACTCCAAGGCCTTGTGTCTTGGGGTTCGTACAGCTCTGTGAAAATAGAGATGTTTGAGACCAAGCCCGTGAGGTTTTGGATTTCCAGTTATCAAGTGAAGGTATGAAACTTCTGAATTCATAGGAGGTTTTAAGCGAACCCAGGGAACTGAAACATCTAAGTACCTGGAGGAAAGGACATCAACAGAGACTCCGTTAGTAGTGGCGAGCGAACGCGGACCAGGCCAGTGACACATCAAAGACAACCGGAACCTGTCAGGAAAGCAGGGCCTCAGAGGGTGATAGCCCCGTACGGGTAATGCGATGATGTGTCCTTGAGTAAGGCGGAACACGTGCAATTCTGTCTGAACGTGGGGGGACCACCCTCCAAGCCTAAGTACTCCTCAGCGACCGATAGTGAACCAGTACCGTGAGGGAAAGGTGAAAAGCACCCCGACGAGGGGAGTGAAATAGACCTGAAACCGGACACCTACAAACAGATGGAGCCCAAGATACGTTCTGGGTGACATCGTACCTTTTGTATTATGGGCCAGCGACTTAATTTAACGAGCAAGCTTAAGCCGATAGGCGTATGCGCAGCGAAAGCGAGTCTGAATAGGGCGCCAAGTTCGTTGTATTAGACCCGAAACCTAGTGATCTAGCCATGAGCAGGTTGAAGGTGAGGTAACACTCACTGGAGGACCGAACGGGTGTCTGTTGAAAAAGACTCCGATGACTTGTGGTTAGGGGTGAAAGGCCAATCAAACTGGGAAATAGCTGGTTCTCCGCGAAAGATATTTAGGTATCGCCTCGCATGAATGCTTCGGGGGGTAGAGCACTGGATGGGCTAGGGGGACTTACCGTCTTACCAAACCCAACCAAACTCCGAATACCCGAAAGCAATGTGCGGGAGTCACACGGCGGGTGCTAACGTCCGTCGTGGAGAGGGAAACAACCCGGACCTACAGCTAAGGCCCCTAATTCGTGGCTAAGTGGGAAAGGATGTGGAAATCCCAAAACAACCAGGAGGTTGGCTTAGAAGCAGCCATCCTTTAAAGAAAGCGTAACAGCTCACTGGTCTAAATAAGGGTTTCTGCGCCGAAGATGTAACGGGGCTCAAGCCATGAGCCGAAGCTTTGGGTTCGTCGCAAGACGAGCGGTAGCGGAGCGTTCCGTAGGCTGATGAAGGGATATCCGTGAGGGGTCCTGGAGGCATCGGAAGTGCGAATGCTGACATGAGTAACGACAAACACTGTGAAAGACAGTGTCGCCGAAAGTCCAAGGGTTCCTGCGTAAAGTTAATCTTCGCAGGGTTAGCCGGTCCCTAAGGCGAGGCCGAAAGGCGTAGTCGATGGGAACCACGTTAATATTCGTGGGCCAGCAGGTGGTGACGGATGGGATAAGTTGTGAGGGATTACTGGATTTCCCTTGCCGCGACCCCGTTCCAGGAAATAGCCCCTGCATCAGACCGTACCCGAAACCGACACAGGTGGACAGGTAGAGCATACCAAGGCGCTTGAGAGAATGACGTTGAAGGAACTCGGCAATTTACCTCCGTAACTTCGGAATAAGGAGGCCCTCGGCCTACGCAAGTAGTCTGGGGGGGCACAGTCCAGGGGGTGGCAACTGTTTAACAAAAACACAGGGCTCTGCGAAATCGCAAGATGACGTATAGGGTCTGACGCCTGCCCGGTGCCGGAAGGTTAAAAGGAGAGGTGCAAGCCTTGAATTGAAGCCCCGGTAAACGGCGGCCGTAACTATAACGGTCCTAAGGTAGCGAAATTCCTTGTCGGGTAAGTTCCGACCTGCACGAATGGCGTAATGACTTCCCCGCTGTCTCCAACATCAACTCAGTGAAATTGAATTCCCCGTGAAGATGCGGGGTTCCTGCGGTCAGACGGAAAGACCCCGTGCACCTTTACTGTAGCTTTGCGCTGGTATTCGTGACTGTTTGTGTAGAATAGGTGGTAGACTTTGAAGCTCCGGCGC
>DATNMQ010000047.1:0-27038 GCA_035602465.1 Candidatus Sulfotelmatobacter sp.
CCTAAGCCGCGAGCCTAGGCGACCAGCCTGAACGGCTCCGGCACAGGCTGCATCCGAGTTCCCTCGAGCGCCTCGAGCGCGTGGTCGACCGTCACCTGGCGGCGCCGGAAGTTGCGGAGCGCGAACCTGTCGCACGCGGTCTCCGCGCCCGACCGCCTGCCTCGCATCTCACGCATGTACCAGTGCAGCCACTCGTGCAGGTAGACGAAGCGAAGCACGTCGCGGACGGTGCGAAACCTGACCTTCTCCGCCACCCACGAGAATCGCATCCCGGCACCGGGCTCGCGCCTAGCGCTGTAGTACACGAGCTCGTCAAACGGACGGAACGGCTCAGGGACGCGCAGGATGATGCGCCCCACGTCGAACTCGCACAATCCCGCCAGGGACGGCCGCGTCCGGTAGCGCAGCGGCTTGACCACGACCCGGTAGTCGCCTGGCGCCGGCAGGCCGGACAGCGCGCGCTGGACATCGGCCCCCTTCAAGCCGTGGACGTCGCTTCGAATCAAGAGCCGGCCGGTCGGAGCCCTGCCGGCCGCCCGCTCGATGGCGGCCACCACGCGCCGCGCGGCCCGGGCGTCGAAGTGCGCCTCCTCGGCCAGGGCTAGCGCCGGCGGGCGAAAGCGGGTTCTTGCCGGGGGCACGATCAAAAGGCTCATCGGCTACTGGATAAGCGCCCACGGCCAGGCGTCTACCCGAGGCCCATCATTAGCGGGTGGGCGTCCACAAGGTGAAGCTCGAGTCCGTCCGGCGTAAGTCCGGTGGACGGATTCACCTGACTCCGAAGGTCCCCCGCACGGGCCCGGTCACGACCCTATGCGGCCAGGTCCTCGCTGACAGCTCCTACACGGCCGTCGACGCGGAGCCCGACTGCGCCAACTGCGTCCGCCGCTCACAGGACCAGGCCCGCATCTCGGGCGCGTTCTTCGCGCAGGAGGAGGGCTCCGAGCTGCTGCGCCTCTCGCTCGAGCAGGCGCGTGCGCGGAGGCCCGCGGCACACGAAGTGGCGCCGCGACCGGCGGCCCACGACCAACCCGTCCTCTGGCCGGCCCCCAAGCCGCCTCCCGAGGTCATCCCCGACACCCTCGGCGAGCTGATCACCCGGGGCTTCAAACCGTCCGGCGAAGGCGTGTGGCGGAGTCCGCAGGGCGTGATCGTCCGCATGCGGAAGCATGGCAAGGACTGGCGCTTCGCCGAGCTCGTTTTCGAAGGCTCGGTGGTCGCGACGAGGATCGAGGACGGCATCCGGATCAAGGCCGGTGACGTCGAGGTGAGCCCGTCAGACGACGGGGTGGTGGTCCAGCTCAAGAAAAAGTGAACGGCCGCTTCGCGAGTGCCGGCTGCTGTGCGTCGGACTCGTGCCCGGCATCTTCTGCGCCATCCTTGTGAGCGCCCATGCCGCCGCAGCGCTACACACCGAGGATCCGCGTCCATCCGCTCGGTGACACCGCGCTGCTCGCGGAGCTGGGCACGAGGCTCGACACGGCGATCAACACCAGGGCGATCGCGCTTGCGGCCGCGCTGAAGAAACGGCGCGACGTGCGCCAGGCGGTGGCCGGCTGCGCCAGCGTTACCGTGCAGTTCGACCCGGAGCAGGTCACGCACGAAGCGCTCGGCGCGGCGATAAGGCGCCTCGCGTCGAAGCGTCCCCCCATGGAGGAGCCCGGCCGCCTGCATCGCATCCCGGTCGTGTATGACGGCCCGGATCTCGAAGCGGTCACAGCTCGGCTCCGCATGTCGCCCGAGCGTTTCATCGAGATCTACAGCAAGCCCATCTACAGGGCGTTTCTGGTCGGCTTCGTGCCGGGTTGGGCCTATCTCGGTCCGCTGCCCGAGGAGCTCGAGCTGCCCCGCCGGACCGAGCCGCGCACGCAGGTGCCCGCCGGATCGGTGGCCGTCGCCGGCCGGATGACGGGAATTTACCCGCTGGCCACGCCGGGAGGCTGGCACCTGGTCGGACGCACGTCGGTCCGGCTCTTTCTTCCCGACCGCGACCCGCCCAGCCTCTTCCGCGCCGGCGATCGGGTCAAGTTCTTCCGAGTCCCTGCATGACCGACGTACTTCGGGTCCTGGAGGCCGGGTTGCTGACGACGATCCAGGACGTCGGGCGGCCGCAGGCCGTCGCTTCAGGGGTGCCGCCTGGCGGCGCGATGGACCGATTCGCGCACTCGGCGGCGAACCTGATTGTCGGAAACGACCGAACCGCGGCGACCCTCGAATGCACAATGCGCGGGCCGCGTCTCGTGGTCGAGCAACCGTGCGTCGTCGCCGTCACCGGAGGCGATTTCGACCCACGCGTCAACGGCGAGGCCGCTCCGATGTGGACCGGCGTCACGCTTGCTCCGGGCGATGAGCTCGCGCTCGGCCGCAGGCGAAACGGCGCGCGGGCGTACATCGCGGTGGCGGGCGGAATCGTGGCTGACCGATGGCTCGGGTCGATGTCGACCAGCCTGATGACAGGTCGCGGAGGCATGCATGGCCGCGCACTGGTTGAAGGAGACGTCATCGCCGCGGGAGCGCCGGTCGACGCGCCCGCGCGCAGCCTTGCCGCCGACCTGCAGCCGCGGTATGAAGATCACACGCTGTACGTGATCGACGGCCCGCACATCGCGATGCTCTCCGAGGAGTCGCGAGCAGCGGTCTTCGATTCCGCCTTCACCGTCAGCCACGACTCCAACCGCATGGGCTACCGGCTGGATGGTCCGGCGCTCGAAACACGCGGCGACGAGGTCCTCTCCTTCGGACTGGTGGCGGGCTCGCTTCAGGTCCCATCCGGCGGCCGGCCGATCCTCCTCATGGCCGACCACCAGACCGCGGGTGGTTATCCCGTCGTCGCCAATGTGATCAGCGCGTCGATGTCCGTCGCGGCGCAGCTCGCGCCAGGCGACGAGCTCAGATTTGCCGAGACCTCCATCGACGCAGCGCTCGCCATGCGAGCGGCTCAGCGAGCTGCGCTCGAGTTCCTCACCACCTGATCGATCCAGTCGACGTGCTCGGCGTAGTGCTCGTACGTGTTGCCGGCGACCCAATCCAGGACTGGCCGGTTGTCATCCGGGTCGCGCGGATCGCTGGGCTGGTAGTGGTTGTACGGCAGCTGCAGGTCCGCGTCGCGCATCTTGGAAAGCAGGGCCATGAGGAGCGCGTGCGTGTCGCGAAAGTAAGCCACCGCCTGCTCGGGCGTCTTCTCGCGGTGCAGCGCCCACACCGCGCTGTTTATCGCGTCGGTCTCCTCACCGGCGTTGGGCACGCCCATCGCGGTCAGGCGGTCCCGCCCGTCGAGCAGCGCCAGCAGCGAGTGCTCCCACGCGGCGATGTGAATCAGGTGGTCCTTGACCGCCCATCCGTCCGAACCTGTGATCGTGAGGCCGTACGGTCCCAACGAATCCACCAGCTGGTTGAGCTCCCACCAGCTTTTCTCGATCGGCTGCACGACGCGATTGCTCATGCTTCCGCCGCGAACTTCTTGGCTTCGGCGATGACGGCGTCGTAGTCGGGCTGGGGCTTCTCGCGCGAAGCCACCCACGTCCAGCGGATGACGCCGTCGTGGTCGATGATGAAGATCGTGCGGCGGGCCATGCCCGAATAGCCGGCGACGTCGTCCCGACGCACGCCGTAGTCGGTGACCATCTTCCGCTCGAAGTCGCCGACCAGGTCGAAGGGCAGGCCGCCGAGCTCCTTGGCGAAGGCCTGATGGGAGAAGACCGAGTCCACGCTGATGGCGAAGATGCCGACCCCGTTCGATGTCGCGTCTTCGTGCCTGGACCGAAACTCGGTCAGCTCAGTCCTTCAACCACCAGTGAAGTCGAGCACATAGAAAAGGAAGACGAGCGACCGGTATTTCTGCAGGGCGTCGCCGAGCGTGAGCTCCTGCCCGCCCGTGGTCGGCAGCTTGAAGTCGGGAGCCTTGTCCCCCACCTGCAGCACGCCAAAAGTCTAGCTTTCGAGGACGAGCCAGCCGGACCGCGTGGCGCCCGTGACCGCATAGCCGGCGTCCATCGCATCGGTCATCGCCGCGCGCAGCGCATGTCGCCACGTGCGCGCGAGTGCGGGGTCGGTGCGGCGCAGCTCGACGGCGTCGTCGGGCACCTGGCATAGAAGGACGCGAGATCGTGACCGCCCGATCTCGGGACCGCCACCGGCGCCGACCCTCAGCACCACCGCGGCGCCACCGGCCTGCAAGGCCTCGACGTCCGGCTCGAGTGCGTGTCCGGCCGCCGCCGCCTCGGCTTCCGGGTCATCGAGACCCCACCGGATCAGGAGGCGGTCGGACTCGTCACCGGCGTTAATGCCGTCCCCCATGTCGCCGTAGAAGTCGACGAGGTATTCGAGCGCCTGCGCCCCGAGCTTTGTGAGGTTGAAGTACACGTTGCGGCTCATCAACGGGTCTGTCGTCCACTCCATGACGGTGACGCCTCTCGCGAGACACCAGCGCCGTTGATGCTGCTTGAGCTCGAACCCAAGGCCGCGCGCCTGGGTGTCGGGCAGCACGCCGAGGATGTGCGAGTGCATGAGCAGCGCATCCGGTGGCACGCCGCCCAACCAGCCCACCAGCCCGCCGATCAGCCGTTCGTTGACGTAGGCGCCCGATACGTAGTTGCCCGAATGTGCGAGCGCCTTCAGCACGTCGGAGCTGATCGGTGGCACGCCCGGCCGGGCCCAGACCACCGCGAACAGCTCTGCGAGCTCGCGCAAGTCTTCCACCTCGCTCAGCTCGACGATCTCCGCGCTCACCGTCAGGCGAGACCCAGGCGCCGGCCGACGACGAGCGACGCGGCTTGCATCGCCAGCGCGACGGCTAGCGCCGCGAGGAAGGCCAGCGCGATGCTGGTCTCGATCAGCTCGGCGAGGACGAAAAAGAAGGCCATGAACGCGATCGCCCCGCCGACAAGGGCGGGCGTGAGCACCAGCTTGAGGGCGAGCGTCCCGGCCGGGTTCACCTCCTGAGCGGCTGCGTCTGGATTCCGGCGTCACGGAGCGCCTGGCGCACGGCGGCCGCCACAGCGCCGGCTCCTTTCGTGTCGCCGTGGACGCAGATCGTGTCGACGCGACCCGAGCGGGCGAGACTGACCGCTTGCTCCGCCGCCACCGGTGGGGCCAGCAGCGCGCCAGGCTCGGTGCGCGTCGCGAGGCTCCCGTCCGGAAGGACCCGTCTGTCGGCAAACCCCTCGCGGTACGCCGGAACATGAGCCCGCTGAGCCGCCGCGACGATCTCGAATCCCGGCTGGCCCATCAACCCGACGCCATGCGCTCGCGCGACTCGGCCGAGGGCGTCGCCCGCGGCGGGGTCGCGCTGGCATCGGTGATACAGGGCGCCATGCGGCTTGATGTAGGCGACCGACGCGACGGCGGCGAGCGACGCCACCTGGAACGCGACCAGCGCCTCGATCTCGTCCGGCGAGATGGGCTGGTCGACGCGGCCGAAGCCACCGCGGTCGTCGTAGCCCGGGTGCGCTCCGATCTCGATCCCGAGCGCGCGGCAGCGCCGTGCGATTGCGATCGTGATGGACGCCGAGCCGGCGTGGACTCCGCACGCGATGCTGGCGCTGTCGATGCAGGCAAGGATCGCCTCGTCGTCTTCTGCGCCTTCACCAATATCGGCGTTGAGGTTCACCCGTGGTGCGTGTCGCCGTGCAGGAGCTGGATCGCGTGGCCGAGCACGGGGAGCACCGCCGCGAGCGATTCGGTGGCTCCTTTCGTGCTGCCCGGGACGTTGAGGATCAACGTCTCACCGCGCACCCCCGCGAGCCCGCGCGACAGCACGGCCATCGGAGTGCTCGCCGCACCAGCGCGGCGCATCAGCTCCCCCAGGCCCGGCACCTCGTAGTCGATCAGCGTCGCGGTGGCCTGCGGTGTCACGTCCCTGGGCCCGAGCCCGGTCCCGCCTGTCGTGACGACAAGGTCGGCGCCGCCCGCCGCCGCGGCCACGATCGCGTCGCGGATCTGCCGCTGCATGTCGGGGACGACCTCGCCGGAGACCTCGAACTCCGCGGCCCTGAGCATGTCGAACAGGGCGCGACCGCTTGCATCGACGCGAGTACCCGCCGAGACGCCGTCGCTCACCGTGATCACGTGCGCGCGATTGCTCACGCCTTCCGCTTCCACGTGCCGGACCGGCCGCCCGACTTCTCGAGCAGCCGCACGGACTCGAGGTACACGCCGCGCTCAACCCCCTTGGTCATGTCGATCAGGGTCAGGCCCGCCACCGCGGCGGCGGTCAGCGCCTCCATCTCGACCCCCGTCTGGGCGGCGACGCGCACCTTCGCCAGGATTCGCACTCCGCCGGACACGAACTCGAAGTCGACGGAAACGCTCGTCAGCGGCAGCGGGTGGCAGAGGGGGATCAGGTCGGGCGTGCGCTTCGCGGCCATGATGCCCGCGACCCGCGCCACCTGAAGCGCGTCGCCTTTCGCGGTGCCCTCCCTGACCGCGCGAACGGTCGCGTCGGCCATGCGCACGACGCATTCGGCGGTCGCCTCGCGCACGGTCGTGGCCTTGTCCGCGACGTCGACCATGCGCGCGGCGCCCTTTTCGTCGAGGTGTGTCAGGCGTTTCGCCACGGAGCATCAGGATATGCGCATGCCGAACGTCGACGGGGTGCTCTTCGACTACGGGCGGACGCTGGTCACGTTCGCCTATCCCACCGACGATCTGCTCCAGGTGCTGCGCGAGTTTCGCCCGCGCATCAGCACGGCTCTCGGAGTACCGGCGCCGGAGGCCGAGACAATCCTCCACCAGGTGCTGCTGCCGCTCGAGGAGTACATCGGCAGCATGAGCGAGGACGAGGTCGACTACATGGACGTGTACCGCACAGCCTGGGAGCGGGCGGGGATGAGGCTGCCCGAGGACGTGCTGCACGAGATCCTCGACGCCGAGCAGAGGTGCTGGGACCACGCGGTGGAGGTGGATCCCGACGCGGTTGGCGTGCTCAGGTGGCTCGGCGCGCACGGAGTGCGCCGCGGCGTGTGCTCGAACGCGCCATTCCCCCCGGAGATGATGCACCGGCAGGTGGGGAGCAACGGACTCGCGGACCTGCTCGATGGCATCGTCTTTTCGAGCGAGGTGGGGCGGCGCAAGCCGGCGCCAGAGGTATACCTGGCGGCGCTCGACGCGATCGCGACCCGGCCCGACCGCACGCTTTTCGTGGGCGACCGCGTGCGTGAGGACTATGAGGGGCCAGTGGCGCTCGGCATGCGGGCGGTCATCGTGACCGCGCATGCGGACGAGCAGCCGCCCGAAGGCGTGCCTACGATCAGGTCGCTGGCGGAGCTGCCGTCACTGCTGTGAACGAACCCCAGAAACCGGCGAAGAACCGACCAGGCGCCCTGTGGATGCTCTTTTACGGCCGCCGCCGGCGCGGCTTTCCGTGGCTGCTGGTGGGCATCTTCGCGGCAGTCCTCGGCCTGGCCGTTCTCTTCGCGGTCCCCGGCGGTGCGGACCTGTCTCGCGCGATCGCCGGCGTCGTCTTCGGGCTGCTGCTCATCGGTGCGGTGGTCTTCGCGGTCGTCGCCGTGCTGCGGCCACGCCGGCGTCCCTGAGCGGCTCGGGACGCAATGAGCGCGGCTGCCGCGCCCGCGCCCACACCGTTGTCGATGTTGACGACCAGCAAGCCCGTCGAGCACGACTGCAGCATGGTCCCCAGCGCAGCCTCGCCTGCTCCGCCGTGGCCGTAGCCGGTCGAGACGGGCAGACCGATCACCGGGACGTCGACGAGCCCCGCGACCAGGCCCGGCAGCACTCCGTCCATGCCGGCCGCAACCACGATCACGTCGGCGCCCCATTCGAGGGTCGCGGCAAGTGGTCCTACAAAACGGTGGAGTCCCGCGACGCCGAGGTCCGCCTCCAACCGAGTTTCGCATCCGCACGCCACCGCCACCATGCGCGCCTCTTCGGCCACCGGAACGTCGGACGTCCCGGCGGTGAGGATGCCGACCTTGCCGCCGGTCACGTCATCCGTGAAGCCGGCGCGCAGGACGCGCGCCGACGCATGCCCAAGCACGACCTCCATGCCGGCGGCCGCAGACGCCGCACGCAGCGCGGCCTCGTGCGCCGGCGACATGCGGCTGATCAGCCCCTGCCCCTGATCGCGCGCCATGGCTACGACCAGCGTGGCCGCCTCCTCGGGAGATTTTCCTTGCGCCAGGACGACCTCCGGAACCCCGCGGCGCATGTAGCGCCCCAGGTCGAGGCGCGCCCGGCCGCCCAGCTCGTCGAGCTGCATGCGGCGAATTTCCGACAGCGCGTCGTCCTCGCTGAGCTCGCCCGCGACGAGGCGGCGAAGCACGTCCCTCAAAGGCCCAGCAGGACCTCGCGCATCCGCTGCCAGTGCGTTCCCGCCCAGTAGATCCGGCCGCAGTCCGGGCATTCCGAGTAGCGCGATTGCGTGCGCCGCACGTACGGCGGTACGCGCTCAGCGACAAGGGAAGGGACGCGTGCCTCGAGCTCCGAGTTGCACACGATGCATCGCGTGAGCGCCTCCTTCAGCTCGAGCCCAAGCTCCGAGAACACCTGGCGCAGCTGCTTCGTCACGTCGTCGTCGCGGATCAGAATCGCGCGGACCACACCGGTCTGGATGACGCGACGCCTCGTCAGGTCGCGATCGCGCGTGAGGACGACGCGGTTCTCCGCGGCCGCCTCCCGCACAAGCTCCGAATCGTCGATTCGCGCGTGGTACGAAGCGTCGTATCCGAGAGCGCGCAGCCAGCGTGCGAGACGGCCGACGTTGCAGTCGGCCAAAAAACGAGGCTTCACCGGGGCTCCACTGACGCAATCTTAGAATCGGACGTGTGGCTGGCTTCGACGACCTGATGTCGCGGCTGAAGGCGGAGGCGACCGGCTGTTACTCGTGGTCGAACGGGCCCGGCGATCGCTACGCGGCGCACAACCACAACTTCGAAAAGGTCCTCTACTGCGTCGACGGCTCGATCACGTTCTTGCTCGAGGGCGAAGGCCGGCGCCTCGAGCTGAAGCCAGGCGACCGGATGGTGCTGCCGGCGGGAACCATGCATTCCGCGGTGGTCGGCGCCTCAGGCTGTACGTGCATCGAAGGACATCGTTAAGGCCGGGATTGGTCCCCAGGCGGCGAGCGTAATATGGGTTGCTGCGATGAGCATCATCGAGTTCATCCGAGACCGAGCAAGGTTCTACAACTGCCCGGTCTGCGGCCGCAGCCTGAAGGGCTGCGACGTCCAGGTCCTCAGCCACGAGGAGGAGAGGTTTCACCTCCAGGTGACCTGCGCGCAGTGCCAGGTGACCTTCATCGTTGTGCTCGCCATCGCGGGCGGCGCGGTCGAGGAGATCGACGGCGCCACGCCAGAGCCGGTCGAGGAGCCGGTGGCGATCGAGCCGATCACCGTCGACGAGATCATCGACCTCCACCTCTACCTGAAGAATTTCCAGGGCACTCTCTTAGAGCTGATCCACCAGCCCGATCACAGCCGGGGCTGATCCCCGCGGCGGATGAGCCGGATCTATCTCGACGACGCGGGATCGGCGCCCGTCCTGCCCGAGGTGCAGGCGGCGCTGGAGCGGCTGCCCGCAGGCAATCCATCCAGCCCGCACTCCGAAGGTCGCGCCGCGCGGTCGGCGCTCGACGCGGCGCGTGACGCCGCCGCGGCCGCGCTGGGCGCGGACCGGACCGAGGTCACGTTCGTCTCTTCCGGCACCGAAGCCGTCAACCTGGCGCTTCTGGGCTGCGCCGCCAGGCTGCCGAAGAGCGCGCGGGTCCTGACCTGGGCCGCGGAGCATCAATCCGTCCTCGCGGCCGTTCGTCGGATGCAGGACCTGGGGCGCGAAGCCATCATCGCCGGCGTCGACCGGGACGCCCGAATCGACCTGGACGCGATCAGGCCCGGAGTAGGCCTCGTGTCCGTCGGCCTCGCCAACAACGAGGTGGGGACCATCCAGCCCGTCGCCGACGTGATCGATAGGGCGCACGCGGTTGGTGCGCTCGTCCACGTCGACGCGTGCGCGGGACTGCGCTGGATTCCGGTGCCGACAGGCGCCGATCTGGTCTCGGTCAGCGGCCACAAGCTCGGCGCCGGCCGCGGCGGCCTTCTGTTGGTAAAAGACGGCGTGAGGATCGACCCGCTTTTCTTCGGCGGGCCGCAGGAGTGGGGACGACGCGCCGGCCGTGAGGATGTAGCTTCGGCCACCGCGATCTCCACGGCGCTCGCTGTCGTCGACTCGCGCCGCCGCGCATCTGCCGACGTCGCGGATGCCCAGAGCCGGCTGCTTCGCGCGGCGCTGACGGAGCTCGGTGCCGGCGTGACCGGCGGAGCGCCACGGCTGCCGAATTTTGCATCGGCCGCGTTCGCCGACCGCCGTGGCGAGGACATGCTGCTCGCGCTCGACCTCGCCGGCGTCGCCGCGTCAAGCGGATCCGCATGCGCGTCAGGCTCGCTCGACCCCTCCCATGTCCTGCTTGCGATGGGACTGAGCCTGGAGGAGGCGCTGGGCAGCCTGCGGCTGACTAGCGGCTACGCGACGACCGATGAGGAGATCGCCCGCGCGATTGAAGTCATGCGTTCCGTTTTGAGCCGCGCCCCCTCCCATGCCTAGTGTCGAGGAAGAGCTCGCCCGCCGCCTCGAGCGCGGCGAGGAGGTCGTGCTCGCGACGGTGATCAAGCTCGACGGCGAGCCGCCCTCGCAGCCTGGAGCCAAGCTGCTGATGTCCGGCACGACAGGCATCGCAGGCACGCTGGGCTGCAGCGAGTTCGACACCGCCGCCCTCGCCGACGCTCCGGCGGTGGCGCGCTCAGCCACACCTCAGCTGCGGACCTATCGCCACGACCTCGGATCGATCGAGGTCTACCTCGAGCCGTACGCCTCCGCGCCGACGCTCCTCGTCTTCGCCGCGACCCCTGTCGCCCGCGCGCTGGTCCGCTGGGCGCCGGAGGTTGGCTTCCGGCCGGTGCTGGTCGGGAAGCTCGCCGACCTGCCCCCCGCGGCGGGAGGTGACCTCTACGTCGTGCACACCAATCACGACGCGGAGGACCTGGTGGCGGCGCTGGAGGCGGTGCTCCCGCGTGATCCGAAATTCATCGGCCTGGTCGGAAGCCGGCGCCACACTGGCCATCACCTCGAGGCGCTGCGCGCGAAGGGTGTACCCGAAGCGGTCATCGCGCGCATCCAGAGCCCCGTCGGCCTGGAGCTCGGCGCCCGGACGGCGCAGGAGATCGCGCTGTCCATCCTCGCGGGCCTGGTCGCCGTCCGGCACGGCGCGCAAGGAGGCTGGAAACAGGGACCTCCGGCCTGACCCGCCGAGTTTCAACGTTCGGTTAACTCGAATTGAGTTCGAACGGACGACCCGCATAATCAGGGGCCGTGCCAATCGCGCCCGGGACGAAGCTGGGGCAGTATGAGGTCCAGGACTTCATAGGCCAGGGAGCCATGGGGCTCGTTTACCGCGCCTACCACCCGCAGCTCGAGCGCACGGGCGCCGTCAAGGTCATGCAGGCGCTCGCGCCGGATCCTGACTCGGTGGCGCGCTTCCGGCACGAGGCCCTGGCCATCGCCCAGATGCGCCACCCGAACATCGTCAACGTCTACGACTTCGGCGAGTTCCAGGGAACGCCCTACATGATCGTCGAGTACGTCCCCGGCGGAAGCCTGGCGAACAGGATGAGCGAAGGGATCCTCGACAGGAAGACGGCCATCAAGTACCTGCGCGGGATCGCCGCCGGGCTGGACTACGCGCACGGCCACGGCGTGGTGCACCGCGACGTCAAGCCGGCGAACGTCCTCCTCGCCGCCGACGACTCGCCGGTGCTCGCCGATTTCGGCCTGGCCAAGCTGCTGCAAGGGTCTTCCCTGAAATCGATGAGCGGCATGACCACGGGCACGCCCGCGTACATGGCGCCTGAGCAGGTGACCGGCAGCCGGGTCGGGCCTCCGGCCGACCGCTACTCGCTCGCCACGATCGCCTACGAGATGCTGACCGGCTACATCCCGTTCGACGGCGAGGCGTTGATGGAGCTGCTGTATTCGCAGGTGCACCGCGAGCCCCCGCTGCCGAGCTCGCGCGATGCGTCGCTCGGCCCGCGTGTCGACGGGGTCATCATGCGCGGCCTCGCCAAGGATCCCGAAGCCAGGTGGGACAGCTGCGCGGACTTCGTCGACGCCCTGGCGGCCGCGCTTGTCGCCGGGCCTGTTCCGGCGGTCGCCCACACGATGGTGATGGCTCCTCCGCTCGCCTCGACGGTGGCGGCCGCGGCCGTCGCCGAACGCGTGGCCGCGCCCACCCGGTTCCCGACCATGGCGATGCCCTACTCGTCGCCTCCGGCGGGCGCGGCCCCGCTGCAGAAACGACGTCCGCGCATGGGCCTGCGGCTCCTGATCGCGGCGGGCCTCATCGTCGCGCTTCTGCTTGTGCTCGTCATCGTTTGGGCCGCTGCGCTTCCACCCACAACGATGTCGCTTTCGTCATCCACGGTCGTGGCCGGTGACACGGTCGTGGTGAGCGCAGACCACGCGCCTGCCAACCAGTCCGGTGAGATCCAGCTGTTCAGTCAGCCCCACACGTTCAGTTTCCGAGCCGACGCCAACGGCCACGTCGCGGTCGACATCCTGGTCCCGCGCGACATCGGAACAGGTGATCACCTGGTGAAGATCTGTTGGAGTGGCACGTGTCACGCGCAGCAAACGCTGACCGTGATCGCCCGCGTGGTCCAGGTCACCCCGAGCGCCCTGCCCCCTCCGACGGCGACTGCACATCCCACTCCGACGCCGAGCGCGACGGTCTCGCCGACACCGGCGCCCTACATAACGACCGATTCGATCTCAATCAGCAAGGGCTTCACTGTGGTCCTGCATTTCATCGGCGGTGGCACGTGGGGAATCAACGTGATCGACACCACGACCAGCAAGGCCTACCCGGCCGGCGTCGCCAGCGTGCCGTCCGGCAGCACCTACTACGCGCTGCACTTCAGCACTCCGTCGGGAGTCGCAGCCACGCACCGCGCGTACGTCTCCGCCTGCACCAGCGGCGGGCGGTGCTACCAGACCGGTGCGCTGGTGGTCGGCTCGTAGAGGCTCGGCCTCTAAAAGACCTCCGCGGCGACCAGGTCGTCGAGGGTTTCGCGGCGCCGCATCAGCTGCGCCTCGCCGTCCCGCAACATGAGCACCTCGGGCCGTGGCATGCCGTTGTAGTTGCTCGCCATGGCGAGGCAGTAGGCGCCCGCCGCGGGGACCGCGATGACGTCTCCGGGCTTCAACGCCGGCATCTCGATGTCGGCGATCAAGATGTCAGTCGACTCGCAGTACTTGCCGGCGATGGTCACCTTGCCGTCAGGCGCACGCTCAGGGTCTGACGCGAGCACGGCCTCGTAGCGCGCGCCGTACAGCTTGGGTCGGATGTTGTCGCCCATCCCTCCGTCCACCGCGACGTAGCGCCGCACGCCTGGTATGTCCTTGATCGAACCGACGGTGTAGAGCGCGACGCCGGCCGGGCCCGCGATGGAGCGGCCGGGTTCGACGATGAGCTCCGGCACCTTCAGGTCGCGGCGCGCGCAGCCGGTCTCGAGCGCATGGCGAACGGTTTCGACAAAATGCCGCGGAGTGGGAGGATCGTCCTGGTTCGTGTACGCGATGCCGAGCCCTCCGCCTGCCCCCAGCTTGCGGGGCTCGAAACCGAGGTCGTCGCGAAGCTCGACAAGCAGGCTGAGCATGATCTCCATCGCCTGCTCGTATGCGCGAAGGGCGAAGATCTGCGATCCGATGTGGGAATGAAGACCCACGAGCTCCAGGCTCGGGTGCCGCAGGGCGGTTTCCACGGCGCGCCGCGCCGCGCCCGACTCGATCGAGAAACCAAACTTCGAGTCGAGCTGGCCCGTCGCGATGTGGTCGTGGGTGTCGGGCTTGACACCTGGCGAGATCCGCAGCATGACGGGCGTGCGTTTGGCCGCCGGCATTACGTCACGCAGCAGGTCGAACTCGTGCTCGCCGTCGATGACGATCGTCGCGCCGGCGCGATAGGCGCTCTCGAGGTCCTCGCGGCTCTTGTTGTTGCCGAGAAAGTGGATGCGGTCGCGCGGGAAGCCGGCCTTCAGAGCGAGGAAGAGCTCCCCCGCCGAGACGACGTCCAGGCCGAGGCCCTCCTCCGCCACGACGCGCAGGAACCGCGGCGAAGCAAATGCCTTGGCCGAGTAGAGCACCTGTCCCGCGCCGCCCATGGCGGCCATGTACTCGGAGGCGCGCTGCCGGACCGTGGCCTCGTCGTAGACGTAAAGCGGCGTGCCGTGGCGGCGGGCCAGCTCGACGAGGTCGCAGCCGCCCACCTCCATATGGCCGGCGGCGTTGACCCGGTACGTGACCGGGAAGAGCAAATCTAGTCGGTCAGTTGGCGCTCGAGCCGCACGAGCCGCACCCGCCGCCGCAGCACCCGCCGCCACCGCCGGCATCGCTCGTGAAGTCGGACACCGACGACTCGCCGCTGCCGGCGAACGCGAAGCTCGAGACCAGCACCCTGGTCCTGGTCGACTCGCACGCCGGGCAGACCTGCGCGTGGTCGCGCTCGGCGAAACGGGTCAGGACATCGAACTTCTCCGAGCAGCTCTCGCACCGATACTCGTAGATGGGCATCTTCAGTGAACGATTCTAAGCTCAGTCAACTCGTCGAGCTGATCTCGGCCTGGCCGGGGCTGGTTTCCGGGCCGGCGGCGGAGCTGGTCGAGGATTCGCTCGTCCTGCTCGAGCACCTCGGCCAGGCCCGCACCCTGGTCGACGTCGGGTCGGGCGGCGGGCTGCCCGGGCTGCCCCTCAAGCTCGCGCGGCCGGACCTTGCGGTCACGCTCGTCGAGGCCGACCAGCGCAAGGCCGCCTTCCTCGTCCAGGCCTGTGCCGCGCTGGGCCTCGACGACGTCGAGGTCCTGGCCCGGCGCGCGGAGGACACCGGGCGCGATCCCCGCTACCGCGAAAGGTTCGACGTCGCGGTCGCCCGGGCCCTGGCGCCGATGCCCGTCCTGGCCGAGCTCTGCCTGCCCCTGGTGCGCGTCGGCGGGAAGCTCCTCGCCCAGAAGACGGACAAGGAGGACGTCGCGCTCGCCAGGCACGCGATCGAAGTGCTGGGCGGGTCGCTCGATGAGATTTCTGCCGCGCCCTCCGCGGCCCGCAACGCCGGAACCGTGGTCCGCGTGAGCAAGGTCAGACCGACGCCGGCGGGTTATCCCCGCCGGCCCGGCGCGGCGGCCCGAAAGCCGCTTTGACTACTTGAGCACTGTTGAGCCGCCCGCAGTGATGGTCTTGAGGTTGTTCAGCGCGAGCTGCTGTACCGCCGAGGGAAGCGGCGCGTACTGGAGGTCGGTGCCATCGCTCTGGCCCGTGGTGACGAGCCACTTGAAGAGGTAGACGACCGCCTTGCCCTTCGCCGCGTCGCCGTAGGACGCGAAGAGGATGACCCAGCTGAAGCCGGCGATCGGGTACGTGGTGTCGCCGGGTTCGTTGGTGATCGAGAAGTTGGTCGGGCTGACGCTGGTGTTCTGGGCGGCGGCTGCGGTCGCGCCTGCGACGCTCGCCTGGACGTACTTGCCGTTGGCGTTCTTGAGCGCGGCCTGGTGCATGCCGTTCTGCACGACGTACGCAAGCTCCACGTAGCCGATCGACCCGTCGGTGGTCTGAATGGCCTGCGCGACGCCGGCGTTCTGCTGGGCGGCGATGCCGGTCGGCCAACTGAGTGCCTTCGAGACGCCTGGACCCGACTTCCATTCCGGCGAGACCTTCCCCAGGTAGTCGGTGAAGTGGTAGGTGGTGCCGCTGCTGTCGGCGCGGTGCACGACGATGATCTTCTTGTTGGGGAAGGTCGTGCCGTTGTTGAGCACTGCGATCCTCGGGTCGTTCCAATTGGTGATGTGGTTGAGGAAGATGCCGGCCAGAGTGTCGCCGTCCAGGTTGAGCGAGCTGACACCCGTGATGTTGAAGGCGATCGATATGACGCCCAGCGTGGTCGGGATCTGGGTCAGTTTGTCAGGCCCGCCGGCGGTGGTTATGTCTGAGCCCGCCATCGGCACGTCACTGGCGCCGAAGTCGACCGTCTTGGCGATGAACTGCTTGATGCCGGTCCCGGATCCGACCGGCTGGTAGTTGACTACAACCTGAGGGTATCGGGCCTGATAGTCGGCGAACGCTTTCAGGTAAAACGGGCCGGGGAACGAAGCGCCGGCGCCGACGAGAGAGCCTGAGCCCACGTCGACCGGAGATGACGACGCGGTGCTCCCGGTCGAGCCGCCACATGCCGTGGCCACCATGGCGGCGACTCCAAACACGAGCGAGAACCGCCTGATGGAAAACAGTCGAAACATCTATCCCTCCTGATTGGGTCCGTCGGTCGTTACGCGACCCACGCTAGGGACGCCCGTTTAACGAGGGGTTATGCGCCGCTTAAGCGCTCGTGCGGTAGATCGGAATTGCGAAGGCCGCTCCTATACTCCGGCAGTGATGATCTGGAGGCGCGCGGACGACCCGCCGCGCCCCGAGCCGGCGCCTGTCGACTCGTTCGGCGAGGTGTTGGAGCACGCCCCGACCATGGCGCTGCTCCTGGACGCGGAGAGCAGGGTGTTGCGCGCGAACGCTGCGGCCCGCGATTTCTTCGACATCGACCCGTCGCGCCTCCCGGCCAGCCTCGTCGAGGTCACGCTCGAGTCGCGGCTCTCCGAGCTCGTGAGGAGTGGCGAAGTCCGCTCCGAGGCGAACCTCGTGCACCACCGGCGGGCGGTCCAGGTGGACGTCGTGCCCGGGCCGGCCACGGGCCAAGCGATCCTCTTCCTGGTCGACATCACGGAGCTGCGGCGCCTCGCGACGGTCCGGCAGGAGTTCATCGCCAACCTCGTCCATGAGCTGAAGACTCCGATCACGTCCCTCCGACTCACCGCGGAGAGCCTGCTCGGCGATCCCATACCGAAGGACCGCCGGCGGTTTGCGGAGCGGATCGTCCGCGAGGCCGATCTGATGAGCAAGATCATCGACAATCTCCGCCAGCTGGGCGACATCGAGGCCGGGATGATGGCCGTCGACGTCTCCAGGTTCGACCTCGCCGAGCTCGTCGACGACAGCCTTACTCGCCTCGGCATCGAGCGCCCTGTGACCGCCTCGATTCCGCCGAATCTCGTCATCGAGACCGACCGGGCCAAGCTCGTCCAGGCCCTGGACAACCTGCTCGACAACGCCGCCAAGTTCTCGCCCGCCGGGACCGCGATCGACGTGGCGGCAGAGGTCGCGGGCGGCGAGGTGGTGATCAGCGTGCGCGACCGCGGCCCTGGCATCTCGCCCGAGCACTGGAGCCGGGTTTTCGAGCGCTTCTACAAGGTGGACCGGGCCCGCTCCCGAGAGGCGGGGGGCTTCGGCCTGGGGCTGGCGATCACCAAACACCTCATCCAGGTCCTCGGCGGCCGGATCTGGACGGAGGCGGCGCGCGAAGGCGGCCAGGTCTTCCACATCGCCCTACCTGGCGGAGTCTTAACCGACACATAAATTTCCCTTAACCCAGCCGCGCCTATCCTGAACTTGGGGAGATGGCAGATGCGAGGCCGTTCGTCCAGCCGCCAACGGAGTTAGGAAGACCCGGGCTTCGGGCTGTCGCCGGTGCGGGCCCGACCAAGGTCGAGGTGAACGAGCTTTCCTTCTTCTACGGCCGAAACCAGGCGCTGAAAAACGTCACGTTCAACATCCCCGAGAAGCGGATCACGGCCATCATCGGGCCGTCGGGGTGCGGCAAGAGCACCCTGCTTCGCGTCCTCAACCGCATGTATGACCTGGTCCCCAACTCTTATGCCATGGGCACCGTGATGCTCGACGGCGAGAACATCGTGACCACCCGCAAGCTGCTCGAGCTGCGCCAGAAGGTGGGCATGGTGTTCCAGCGGCCGAGCCCGTTCCCGATGTCGATCCGCGACAACATCTCTTTTGCGCCGCGGCTTCTCGGCTGGAAGTCGTCCCGCGTTCGCTCCGCGGTCGAGGAAAGCCTGGAGCGAGCGGCGCTCCTCGATGAGGTCAAGGACCGGCTGAACGCACCGGCCACGTCGCTGTCAGGTGGACAGCAGCAGCGCCTTGCGATCGCGCGCTGCATCGCGGTGAGCCCGCAGGTCATCCTGATGGACGAGCCATGCTCGGCTCTCGATCCGGTCGCGACGCTGAAGATCGAAGACCTGATGGCGACACTCACTCGGGATTTCACCATCGTCATCGTCACGCACAACATGCAGCAGGCGGCGCGCGTGTCGGACTTCACCGCCTTCATGCTCATGAACACGGAGGGGCGGTACGGTGAGCTGATCGAGTTCGCCCCGACCGCGGACCTCTTCAACCAGCCTCAGGACCAGCGCACAGAGGCCTACATCACCGGACGCTTCGGATAATGCCTCGCCTCACATTCGAGCGCGAGCTCGCGAGCCTGAGGGAGTCGTTGGTCCGCATGGGCACCCTGGTCGAATCGCAGATCGAAGCCGCGCTCGAGGCGCTGCGCCAGCGCGACGGCAATGCGGCGGAGAAGGTTCGCACCCAGGACCAGTACCTCAACGAGCTGTTCCGCCAGATGCGCGAGCAGGTCTTCATGGTCATCTCGACCCAGCAGCCCGTGGCGCGCGACCTGCGCTACCTGATGGGTCTGCAGTGGATCGCCACGGAGCTGGAGCGGATGGGCGACTACGCCGTGCGCATCGCGCGCATGACGGGGACTCTGGTCGCTCTGCCGGACAGGCCGCTGCGGGCAGAGTTCGGCTTGATGGGCGAGCTCGCGATCGGCCAGGTGCACGACATCCTGGAGGCGCTCATCGACCAGGACGAGCCACGGGCACGCGAGGTCGCGGCCCGCGACAACGAGATCGATCGCCTCTATCACCGCGTCTTCGAGAGCCTCGTCAAGGAGATGGGCAACGGCCAGGTCGACACCGACGGCGCGCTGCGCTCGGTGACGCTGCTCCTCGTCGCGCACAACCTCGAGCGGATCTCGGACCGCGTCACGAACGTGGCCGAGGACATCGTGTTCCTCCAGTCCGGACAGGTGATCGAGCTGGGATGACACGCCCCGGCGCCAACGGCAACGCCGGGCGCGTACTGGTTGTCGAGGATGACGAGGGCATCCGGGAGATGCTCAAGTACAACCTGGTCACCGCCGGCTTCTCGGTCCATGAGGCCGCCGATGGGGCCGCGGGCCTGCGCACCGCGCGCACCGCGCGCCCCGACCTGATCCTCCTCGATCTCATGCTCCCGGGCATGAGCGGCTTTGATTTCTGCCGCGCCCTGCGCAAGAGCAGCCGCGTGCCGATCATCATGCTCACGGCCAAGGACGCCGAGGTCGACAAGATCGTCGGGCTCGAGCTCGGCGCCGATGACTACATCACCAAGCCGTTCTCCATCCGCGAAGTCCTGGCTCGCGTCAACGCGGTGCTGCGGCGCGCGTCGCCCGAGGCCAACGAACCTCGCGCGGTACCGGAGCGCGACGCCATCGGCGACTTCACCATCGACCGAGCAGCACGCCGCGTCGTGCTCACCGGCAGGGACGTGAAGCTCACCGCGCGCGAGTTCGACCTGCTGTCCTATCTGCTCGCGTACCCGGGCCGCGTCCACACGCGCGACGTGCTGCTCGAAAACGTGTGGGGTCACGAGTTCTCCGGCGATCGCAAGACGGTCGACGTCCACGTGCGCTGGCTGCGCGAGAAGTTCGCCGGCGTGGCGCCGTTCGAGATCGTGACCGTGCGCGGCATCGGCTACCGGCTCGACCGCCAGCCGGGCGACGGCACCCTCTAGCTCCTTGGGGGCGGCCATCGAGACGAGACCCCGCGCCGTCATCGCCTCGCAGCGCCTCCACGACGGGTTCCGGACCGCGGTCTCAGTGGTGGCGAGCGCGTCGCCCGCGATCCTCGTCCTGATCATCCTCACGCTTCTCCAGCAGGCGCAGCCCGCGCTGCATCAGTTCGGCGTCGGCTTTCTCTGGGGCTCGGACTGGAACCCCGTGACGGACTCCTTCGGAGCCCTCCCGGCGATCTTCGGCACGATCGCGACGTCGTTCATCGCACTGGTGCTTGCGATCCCGGTGGGCGTGGCGGTGGCGCTGGTGCTGGCCGAGGCGGGACAAACCAGGATCCGCGGCATTCTGGGAACCGGGATCGAGCTGTTGGCTGCGATCCCGAGCGTCGTCTACGGCATCTGGGCGCTGTACGTGCTCGCGCCATGGATCTATCTGCACATCGAAGTGCCGATCTCCGATCACGTGACGTTCATCGGGTGGCTCGGCGATCCCGCGGTTCGGGGACTCTTCAATGCAGCAATCGTGCTCGCGGTCATGATCCTCCCGACCCTCTCCGCGATCTCGCGCGACGTGATCCGCGCCGTGCCGCGAGGCCTCAAGGAAAACGCGATCGCGCTGGGAGCGACCTGGTGGGAGACCAACTGGCGCGTCATCCTCCCGTCCGCGCGCGCAGGCATCTTCGGCGCAGTCATCCTCGCCCTCGGCCGCGCGCTCGGCGAAACGATCGCCGTGACGATGGTCATCGGCAACCAGTACGTCATCCCGCACTCGATCTTCCAGCCCGCGTACACGCTGGCGAGCGTCATCGCCAACGAGTTCAACGAGGCGACCGGGACGCTCTATCCCGCGGCCCTGGTCGAGCTGGGCCTGGTCCTGATCCTGGTCACTCTCGTGGTGAACGTCTTCGCACTGATCCTGGTCCGCTCGACGTCGCGCGAAGCGAGGCTGACAGCGTGAACCGCAACAGCAGACGCCGCTACTCGAGCCGCGCGTGGCTCGGCCTGATGTATGCGCTGACCCTGCTGGCGCTGATCCCCCTCGGCCTGGTGCTGTGGTTCACGATCGCGAAGGGGCTGCCCTCCGTCGTCCACCCGCAATTCTTCTTCAACGCCGAGCTGCCGCCGTGCGAGCCGCGGTGTCCGGCGGTTTCCGATGCCGGCGTCGGGCACGCGATCGCCGGCACCGCGATCATGGTCGGGCTGGCGTCGCTGATGGCGATCCCCGTCGGCATCCTCGGCGGCATCTACCTCGCGGAGTATTCGATCGCGCGTTGGGCGTCCTGGGTGCGCCTCGCATGCGACGTTCTCGTCGGCACTCCATCGATCGCGATCGGCCTTTTCGTCTACGCGTTCCTGGTGGTCCCGTTCCATCACTTCTCCGGTTATTCGGGCGCGGTTGCGCTGGCCGTGCTGATGCTGCCGATCGTGGCCCGTACAACCGAAGGCGCCGTCTCCCTTATCCCCAACGGCTTGCGCGAGTCGGGCCTCGCGCTCGGCCTGCCGCGCTGGCGCGTCTCGCTGCAACTCATCATGCCGGCGGCGGCGCCAGGCGTGATCACGGGGGCGCTGCTTGCGGTCGCGCGAGCCGGCGGAGAGACCGCACCCCTGCTGTTCACCGCGTTCGGGGCGCACATCCTGGTGCTCGACCCAAACCAGGCGATGCAGGCGCTGCCCATGACCGTCTTCCGCTACGCGCTGCTGCCGTACAAATCCCTGCAGGCTCAGGCGTGGGGCGCCGCGCTCGTGCTGATCATCATGGTGCTCGCGGTCAACCTCGTGAGCCGGTGGGTGCTGCGGCGTCAGATCGCCCTCGCAGGTTCGCTGTAGCTCCGTGTCCCGAGTGCTCTTCGTGTGTCTGCACAATGCGGGCCGCTCCCAGATGAGCCAGGCGCTGTTCGAACGATCCGCCGGCGGCCGTCACGAGGCTCGCTCCGCGGGGACAGAGCCGGCAGAGCGCGTCCATCCCAATGTGGTGACCGTGATGCGGGAGGAAGGGATCGACGTCGGCGGCCACGTTCCGCAGAAGCTGACCGACGACCTCGGGCGATGGGCCGACGTCGTGATCACGATGGGATGCGGCGACTCGTGTCCGGTCATTCCAGGCAAGCGCTACATCGATTGGGACCTTCGCGATCCGAAGGATCTGCCGCTCGACGAGGTTCGGCAAATCAGAGAGGACATAGAAGGACGCGTTGCGCAGCTGGTTAAAGAACTCGACCGAGCCGGTCCTCGCGGTTAAACTCAGCGCGCAGGGACCCCGCTGCCCTAAACGTTTCAGCTGACGAAGGAGCAATGGTGGCAACAAAGATCCTCGATGTGACGGATGTGAACGTGATCAGGGCTGCTGGCGGCGTCGTCCTAAGGAAGTCTCGATCCGGCGATGTGGAGATCGCCGTCGTTCACAGGCCCGAGTACGACGACTGGACTCTGCCGAAAGGCAAGATCGAGCCCGACGAGACACCGGAGGACTGCGCGCTGCGCGAGGTGCGCGAGGAGACCGGCCTGCGGTGCGAGCTCGTCCGCCCCCTCGGCTGCACCGCCTACGTCGACCGCCGGGGCCGCGACAAGGTCGCCTGCTACTGGGTGATGGAGGTCCGCGGCGGCCGCTTCAAGCCCGGAATCGAGGTGGACAAGCTGTTGTGGCTGCCGGTCGACGGCGCGGTGAAGCGCCTCACCTACGGTCGCGACAAGACGCTGCTGCTGCAGCAGGACCTGCCCTAAGGACTCGGTAAGCTGATCGCGTGCAGACGCTGACGCACGCGGACCCGCTGATCGTTGCCGGGGTCGAATTGCGATCGCGCCTGTTCGTCGGCACCGGCAAATATCCGTCGGACGAGTCGATGCTGGCCGCGCTCGAAGCTTCCGGATGCGAGCTGGTCACCGTGGCGCTGCGGCGCCTCGACCTCGACGACCCGAAGAAGAAGACCATCCTCGACGTGATCGACTGGAATCGCTATCGGATCCTGCCCAACACGGCAGGCTGCCGGACGGCTGAGGAGGCCATCCGCATCGCACGGCTCGCGCGCTCGATGGGGCTCTCGGACTGGGTGAAGCTCGAGGTCATCCCCGACCCTCGCTACCTCTTTCCGGACCCCGAGGACACGCTGAAGGCCGCGCGGGTGCTCGTCGCCGAGGGCTTCCACGTCCTGCCTTACATCAACGCCGACCCGGTCCTGGCAAAGAAGCTGGAAGAGATCGGGACCGTGACCGTGATGCCGCTCGGCTCGCCGATCGGTTCCGGCCAGGGCATCCAGACCCTCGAGCAGATCCGGATCATCATCGAAGAGTCGCGCGTGCCTGTCGTCGTCGACGCCGGCATAGGCGCACCGTCCGACGCGGCGCTCGCGATGGAGCTCGGCGCCGATGCAGTCCTGGTCAACAGCGCGATCGCACTGGCGAAGGATCCAGCGCTGATGGCCGAGGCGATCAAGGAAGGCGTCGAGGCCGGACGCAAGGCCTATCTGGCGGGCCGCATCCCGAAGCGCGGCGACGCCAGCCCGAGCTCGCCGACCGAGGGCGTCTCTCTCTGAGGGGGGAACTCCCCCCTTGAGGCGCGGCGCCCGGCGAAGCCGGTTCGCGGCGCACCCCCCTGCTGAGGGGGGAACTCCCCCCTTGAGGCGCGGCGCCCGGCGGAGCCGGTTCGCGGCGCACCCCCCTGCGACCCAGCTAGTCACGCCCGTTGTCATGGCCATCGTTTCCAGCGCGGACGCCGGGTACGCTGCCGCATCGCGGGCGACGGTCCTTCAGGTCCGCGCGCCGGGCCTGTCCACCGCGGCCTTGGAACGCGAGATGTCGACCCTTGTGACGTCGGCCCCGGTCCCTGTTGTCGTCAGCTCGCGCTGCGACGTGGTGCTCGCGTGCGGCGCCGCGGGCGTCAACCTTCCCGAGCGCGACATCGCGATTCGGGACGCGCGGGCGCTGCTCGGCAATCGCCTCATCGGACGGTCAGTCCATTCACTCGAGGGCGCCCTCAAGGCTGAGCGGGACGGGGCCGACTACGTGATCTACGGCCCGGTATGGCCCAGCGCGAGCCACCCCGGCGTCGTGCCCGTCGGGCTCGAGGCGCTGTCGCGTGTGGCGCGCGCGGTCGCCATCCCCGTCCTTGCCATCGGCGGCGTGACCGAAGAGCGGATCGCGGACGTTCACGCGGCGGGCGCCAGAGGCTTTGCCGCGATCGGAATGTTTTCATGATCGCGCTCCAGATCAACGGGAAGCGCGTCGAGCTCGAGGGTCCGACGCCGCTGCTCGAGTACCTCGAACAGCTGGGGGTGAATCCTCGCGCGGTCGCGGTGGAGCACAACGGCGAGATCATCGAGCGCGCCGCGTTCGAATCCGCTGTGCTGAGTGACGGCGACCAGGTGGAGATCGTGCGGATGGTCGGCGGCGGCGCTATTTGACTTTGAGTCGCTCCTTGATCGCGGCTTCAGCCTCGGCACGCTCGTCCCACGCTTCCGATCCGCGCGCGGTCCGCATCGAGCGCTCGTGCCCCTTGCCCGCGAGGAGCACCGTGTCGCCGAGCTTGGCGAGCTCGATCGCGCGGCGGATGGCGGCACGCCTGTCGATCACGATCTCGTAGTCGCGTCCAGGCGCCTTGCCGGCAACTCCCGTCTGCACGTCGCGCGCAATCTCGACCGGGTCCTCGCTCAAAGGGTCGTCCGTCGTGATGATGAAGAAGTCGGAGAACTCCGCCGCCGCCCGTCCCATGCCAGGCCGGTCGTGGTCGGAGCGCGCGGTCGAGCCGAACACCACGATCAGCCGCCCCTTGGTGAACGGACGGAGCTCGGCCAGTGCGCTCGCGAGGGAGCCGGCGGCGTGGGCGAAGTCGATGTACACGCGAAAGTCCTGGCCGAGGTCGACGGGTTCGAGCCGGCCGCGCACGCCCTCGAATCCCGCGAGCCCGCGCCCGACGTCCTCGACAGGAACACCAAGCGCGAGGCACACCCCCGCTGCGCAAAGCGCGTTGTAGATGTTGAATCGGGCAGGGACGTGGAGCGTCACCTCCGTCTCGCCGAGCGGCGTCTTCATGCGAAAGCGCGAGCCTGATCCGGTGATGTTGAGGTCCAATGGATGGAGGTCCGCCGCGGTGGTCATGCCGTAAGACCACCGGCGCGAGATGGGCTTTCCGGCGAGGCGCTCGTAGCTCGGATCGTCGCGGTTGAGGACAGCGGTCTTCTCGATTCCTTTGTCGGCGGCGTTCGCGGTGAGGTCGATGAGGCGCGCCTTGGCCTCGAGGTAGTCCTCCCACGTGGCGTGATAGTCGAGGTGGTCGTGGCCCACGTTGGTGAACGCAGCGACGTCGAATTCGCACGCGCGCACCCGCTCCTGGACCAGCGCGTGGGAAGTCGTTTCGATGACAGCGCACGCCGCTCCGGCCTCGACCATGCGGGCGAGCCACGCCTGCACGTCGGGGGCCTCGATGGTGGTCTGACCGCTGACGTTGTCGACCTCACGCCCGCTCACCTTGAAAGCGACCGTGCTCATCGCGCCGGCGAGCACTCCGCTGGCCTGCAGCACGTGCTCCGCCATGTGTGTCGTCGTGGTCTTTCCATCTGTACCCGTCACCCCGGCGAGCTTCATGCGCCGCGAGGGCCGGCCGTAGAACTCCGCCGCCAGCTCGGCTAGCGCGATGCGGGTCGACGCGACATGGAGGACGGGGATGCCACGAGGAATCTTCACCTCGCGCTCGACCGCCACCGCCGACGCTCCCTTCGCCGCCGCATCGGCGACGTAGACATGACCGTCGACATGCAGGCCCGCGACGGCGACGAACAGGTCGCCGGGACCGACGTGGCGTGAGTCGTAAGCGATCCCGGTGATCTCGACGTCGGGATCGCCATCGAGCACCGCGCCGGCTCCGCGCGCGAGGTCGGCCAGCTTCATCTCTGGCCTGAGGATAATCGGCTCGTGATCGCGGAGATCGGCGGGCAGCGGTTCCAGTGGGGCGCTCGCACATACCTGATGGGCATCGTCAACGCCACCCCCGACTCGTTCAGCGGGGACGGGATCGGGGGCGATTCCGACGCGGCGGTGGAGCAGGGCCTGCGCATGGTCCGCGAGGGAGCCGACATGCTGGACGTCGGGGGCGAGTCGACGCGCCCGGGCCACGTGCCGGTCACCGCCGAGGAAGAGATCGCACGGACCGAGAGATCGGTGCAGAGGCTCGCGCGACAGTCCGGGGTGCCGGTTTCGATCGACACGTACAAGCTCGAGGTCGCGGAGGCGGCCGTCGCCGCCGGGGCGACGATCCTCAACGACGTTTGGGGCCTCACGCGCTCGCCCGCGATGGCCGACCTCGCGGCGCGCGTGAGCTGCGCGCTCGTGCTGATGCACAACCAGGATGGGACCGAGTACGCGGGCGACCTCATGGAGGAGGTCAAGCGATTCCTCGGCGCCTCGGTGCGCCGCGCCGTCGACGCCGGGGTGGCGAAGGAGAAGGTGATCGTCGATCCCGGGATCGGGTTCGGCAAGACCGCGGACCAGAGCTGGGAGGTCATGCGGAGGTTTGCGGAGCTCAGGGATCTCGGGCAGCCGATCCTCGTCGGCACCTCGCGCAAATCGTTCATCGGCAAGCTGCTCGACCTGCCCGTGACCGAACGTCTGGAAGGCACTGCGGCCACGGTCGTCGCCGCGATCCTGCGTGGGGCCGACGTCGTGCGCGTGCACGATGTCCTGCCGATGGCACGAGCCGCGCGCGTCGCCGACCGCATGCGTTGACGAAGGTTTACCTCGGGCTCGGTTCCAACTTGGGTGCGCGCGCCCGCAACCTCGGCGCCGCCCGCCGGCGCCTGCGTCAAAAGGGAGCACGCATCCTGCGTCAAAGTCGCGTCATCGAAACAGCGCCATGGGGAGTGTCCGCCCAGCCACGCTTCCTCAATCAAGTCGTCGAAGCGGAATGGATCGGAACCCCGCGCGGGCTGCTGCGCGCCGTCAAAGAGGTGGAGCGCGAGGGCGGCCGCACGAAGACCTTGCGCTGGGGTCCGCGCGTCATCGACGTCGACATCCTTCTTTTCGGTGACCGCCGCGTCAATCTTCGAGACCTGGTCATCCCCCACCCCCGCATCGCCGAGCGGACCTTCGTGATGGAGTCGCTGAAAGAGCTCGGAGTCCCGTTCAGCTAGCCAGGGCGCGCGTTCGTGAATCTGTAGCCGATGCCGGGCACGGCGAGGATGTAGTAAGGACGCGAGGGCTGCGTCTCGATCTTGCGCCGCAGGTTGCGGATGTGGACGTCGATGACGCGGGTCTCGATCGGGTATTCGTAGCCCCAGATCGAGTTGAGGATCTTCTCGCGGCTCAGCACCTTGCCCGCG
>DATNMQ010000048.1:0-4076 GCA_035602465.1 Candidatus Sulfotelmatobacter sp.
CCTCGTTGACGGTTTCCTGACAGGGTGATAGCTTTCGACCCCAACTGAACAACCCGTTTCAGCGTTAGGGGAGGGGAAGCTTTGCAGGATCCAACAGTGCAGGCGGACATCCGCGACCTGGCCAGGTTCGGCCACACGCAAGAGCTCAGGCGGGTGCTGGGGATCTACTCGAGCTTCGCCGTCGCCTTCTCCTACATCTCACCCTCGACCGGCATCTTCACGCTTTACGCAACGGGCCTTGGGCTGGGCGGACCGGCCTTCTTTTGGACGTGGCCGATCGTTGCGTTCGGCCAGCTGCTGGTCGCGCTCAACTTCGCCGAGGTCAGCTCTCATTTTCCGGTGGCCGGGTCCGTCTATCAGTGGACCAAGTACCTGTCCAACCGCCACTACTCGTGGTGGACGGGCTGGATTTACCTGTTCGCAGGCATCCTGACAGTATCCGGTGTCATGGCCACGATCCCGCTCATCCTGCTTCCCTTCATGAAGAGCATCGGCCTGAACGTTGATCCCGCGTCGCTGGACCAACAGCGCGTCGTCGCCGTGCTCACCCTGATCAGCACCACTCTGCTGAGCATCTTCGGCGTCCGGCTGGTGGCCATCATCAACAACACGGGCGTCGTGTTCGAGATCCTGGGCATGGTGATCTTCGCCCTGATCCTGTTGATCTTCTATCACCGCCAGGACGTCAGCGTCCTTCTCAACGGCCACCCGCTCAGCGCGACAGGAGCCAACTCGATCGGCGTATTTCTCGCCGCGATGTTCATGTCCCTGTTTGTGATCTTTGGCTTCGACACCGCGAGCACCCTCGCCGAAGAGACCAAGAACCCGCGGCGTGATGCGCCCCGAGCAGTGCTGCTGGCGCTTGGGGGCGCGTTCGCAATCGGCACGATCTTCCTCATCGCGACGCTGATCGCGATCCCGGGCGACGTCAACCAGTTCGTCGCGGACACCGCGGCCGGCAAGCACCCCTTTGCTCTACAGGACATCATCCAGGCGAACTTTCCGGGCTGGCTCGCCAGCGTGTACCTGCTTGTGATTTCGGCGGCCGTTTACGTTTGCTGCCTGGCCATCCAGACAGCCACCATCCGGCTGGCTTTCGGAATGGCGCGTGATGGCAAGCTGCCGTTGGCGCGCACCTACAACAAGGTCCATCCGTCGCTGCATACGCCCATCGGCACGTGCATTGTGATCGGGGTCTTGGCAGCTATCCCATTCCTGTACTACGCCGGCGCTCCTACGATCGCCGTGATGGCCACTGGGATGATCTACATCTCCTACCTGCTCGCCAACATCGCCATCCTCATGGCGCGCCTCAAGGGATGGCCGACCGAGAAGACGCCGTTCAAGCTCGGCAGCTGGGGCATGGTGATCAACATCGCCGCTCTTGCGTGGGGCGGCGCCATGATCGTCAACTTCATGTGGCCGAGGGACGTCAACGCCGGCGCAGCGAACCCTCCCTTCAACAGCCTCGCCAACCTTCCATCGTGGCTGGCGAACAGCCCGCTGGGAAACGTCTGGCTTTTCGAGCTGGTTCTGGGAGTGATTCTGGTGATCGGAGCGATCTACTACGCGTTCGCGCAGCGCAGGATGCCCGAGACCCAACCGGTCAAACCAGCCGAAGCCGTCGCTTAGCACTTCTTCCCTCTCCCCTTCAGGGGAGAGGGCCAGGGTGAGGGGCGCGGAAGAAGATTGAAGAAGCACGCTCGCGCCGTCGTCGTCGGCGGAGGTGTCGGCGGCGCGTCCATCCTCTACTGGCTCGCGCGCCTCGGCTGGACCGACTCGGTCCTGGTCGAGCGCGCGCGGGTGACGAGCGGCTCGACCTTCCATTCCGCGGGCCTCGTCGGCCAGTTGCGCGGCTCGCTGAGCCTGACCGAGATGATGATGAACTCGGTCGACCTCTATCGAAAGCTGAAAGAAGAGACCGGCCTCGAGACGGGCTGGCGCGAGGTCGGTTCGCTCCGCCTCGCCTCGAGCCAGGAAAGGATGGAGGAGCTCACGCGCCAGGCCGCGTGGGCGAAGACGTTCGGCCTTCCGCTCGAGCTCGTCTCCGCGCAGGAGGCGCAGCGCATGTTCCCGCCGATGACGACCGATGGCGTCCTCGGCGCGGCCTACCTGCCGACCGACGGCTACATCGACCCGAGCCAGCTCACCTTCGCCCTTATCGAGGGGGCGCGCCGGCGGGGTGCCGAGATCAACGAGGACACGCGCGTCACCGGCATCGAGGTGAAGGACGGCGGCGTCCGCCGCGTCGTCACCGACAAGGGCGACATCGAGACCGAGCTCGTCGTCGACGCGGGCGGAATGTTCGCACCAGAGATCGGCCGCATGGCGGGCGTCAACGTGCCGCTGGTCCCGTTCGCGCACGAATACCTGATCACGCGGCCGTCCGGCCTGCCGCTCGACATGCCGACGATGCGCGACCCGTCGCTGCTCGTGTACTACCGTCCGGAATCCGGCGGCCTGATCATGGGCGGCTACGAGCGCAACCCCGCGCCGTGGGGCCTTGACGGGATCCCCGCCGACTTCAACGGCCGCCTCCTCGAGGCGGACTGGGACCGCTTCGAGCCGCTGATGACCAACGCGATCGTCAGGACCCCCTCCTTGAAGGACGCGGAGGTCGTGCGCCTGGTCAACGGGCCGGAGGCGTTCACACCGGATGGCGAGTTCATCCTCGGGCCGAGCGAGGTGCGCGGGTTCTGGATCGCCGCCGGTTTCTGCGCGCACGGGCTGGCCGGAGCCGGCGGCATGGGCCGCCTGCTGGCGGAGTGGATCGTCGATGGCCGGCCTGGCCTCGACGCCTGGGAGATGGACTCACGCCGGTTCGGCCGCCACTACACGAGCCTCGACTACACCCTCGAGCGGACGCGCGAGATCTATTCGACCTACTACGACGTCAAATACCCGGGGCACGAGCGAAGCGCGGGACGTCCCCTACGAGTGTCGCCGGTCTACCCTCGCCTCAAGGACCTGGGCGCGGCGTTCGGCGAGAAGTCTGGATGGGAGCGCGTCAACTGGTTCGAGCCGAACGGCACGCGCGGCGACCAGGCGCTCCGCCCACATGGCTGGGCGGGCCGGCTGTGGTCGCCGGCGATCGGTGTCGAGCACATGGCCTGCCGTGAGTCCGCGGCCGTCTTCGACTTCACGTCGTTCGCCAAGATCGAGGTGCGCGGACCAGGCTCCGCGGCATTTCTCGACGGCCTCACCGACAACCGCGTCGCGCGCGCGGTCGGCGCGCTGACATACACCCAGATGCTCAACGACGGCGGGGGCATCGAATGCGACTTCACGGTCACGCGGCTGGCCGAGGACCGCTTTCGCGTCATCACGGGCACCGCGTTCGGCATGCACGACCTTTCGTGGATCCGCGACCACGCGCCGGCGGGCGGGTCATTGCGGGTCGAGGACGTGACGTCCGCCTACGCGTGCGTCGGACTGTGGGGTCCGAATGCACGCTCGATCCTCCAGCGGCTCACCCGCACCGACATCTCGAATCAAGCGTTTCCCTTCATGACGGCGCGCGAGCTTGCGGTCGGTTCGGTGCCGTGCCTCGCGCTTCGCGTGACCTACGTGGGCGAGCTCGGCTGGGAGCTGTACTGCCCGGCCGAGTTCGGCCTCCGGCTGTGGGACACCATCTGGGACGTGGGCGCTGAGCACGGCCTGGTCGCCGGCGGATACAAGGCGGTCGAGTCGCTCCGGCTCGAAAAGGGCTACCGCGTGTGGGGCTCGGACATCACGCCCGAAACAGACCCTTACCAGGCAGGTCTGGGCTTTTTCGTGAAGCTGGACAAAGGCGACTTCATAGGGCGCGAGGCGCTGGTCAAGAAGCGCGAATCGCCCGCGGAAACGAAGCTGGCATGCGTCGTCCTGGACGATCCGCGCCAGGTGGTCCTGGGCTCAGAACCAGTCCGCATCGACGGCAAGGTCGTAGGCCGGGTCACCAGCGGCGGCTACGGCTACGCGGTGGAGCGCTCGATCGCGTACGCATACATCCCGACCACCACCGCAACGGACACGCCAGTAGAGGTAGACATCTTCGGCACATGGGTGAAAGGCCGAGTAGCGAAAGAACCGCTATA
>DATNMQ010000049.1:0-13419 GCA_035602465.1 Candidatus Sulfotelmatobacter sp.
GTTCTCGACCCGGAAGGCGGGGCGGCGCTCAAGACTGCGATCGAATCCCTCGCCAAGAAGCTCGGCCCGGATGACGGACGGACGCCCAAGCAGCGCCGCGCCGACGCCATGGTCGAGGTCGTCCACCACGGCATGGACCAGAGCACGCTGCCCCGGCGCAACGGCGTTCGGCCGCACATCACCGTGACGACGACGATCGACGGGTTGAAGGCCGAGCTCGGCGCGGCGGCGTCGGAGCTGGAGGGCGGGATGCCGATCTCGAGCAAGACGGTGCAGCGCCTGTCCTGCGACGGCACGCTGTCAAGAGTCCTAAAGGCGGACTCGATCGTGGTCGACGTCGGACGAGCCACACGCGCCACGTCGCCGGCGCAGAGCCGAGCACTGAAGGCGCGGTATCGGGGATGCGCCGGCCCAGGGTGCGACCGGCCGATCAACTGGACCAACACTCACCACATCGACTTCTGGGCTCGGAGCGGACCGAACAACCTGCGCAACATGCTCCCGCTCTGCTACTACCACCATCGCCTTGTCCACGAAGGTGGGTGGCAGGTGGTGAAAGCGGGCGAAGGCGTGAAGTTCATCCCACCCGACCACGTGATCGTCGGGCGGGCTCGCGGGCCGGGGATGCGCTGGGCCGCTTAGCGGCGGCGCCCACGTGCTGAAGGACCAGGTCCATTCCTCGCTCCAATTCCTCTTCTGTCACGCACCAATGAGGTGACAGGCGCACGCGCCCGGGGCGCGAGTCGACTATCACGCCCTCCGCGTGCAGGCGGGATTCGACGTCTTCGGGGTGGTCCGATTCGAGTGTCACGATCCCGCAGCGCCGGGAGCGCTCGCGGGGGGTGAAGGTCTTGACGCCCGCTTCGTCGCAGCGCTCCAGGATGCGGTCTGTCAGGTCGCGCAGCCTTTCCTGGATCGCGGCTACGCCTACCTCCAGGATTAGCTCCAGGCCCGCCAGGCCCGCGTAGTGGCTGGCCATCGCCCAGGTGCCTGTCTCCATGCGACGGGCGTCATCGCTGAAGGTCAGCTCCTGCAGGGTGAAAGAGAAGGGGTCGCGGGTGGCGAACCAGCCGGTGCCCTGGGGGCGCACCTTGGGGAGCAGCTCCGGGCGCACGTACAGGAAGGCGTTGCCTGGGCCGCCGCTCAACCACTTCAAGCAGCCGCCGACGAAGGCGTCGCAGTCCATCGCATGGACGTCGATTGGGACGCAGCCGCACGTCTGGTAGCCGTCGATGAGGCACAGCGCGCCCTTCGCGTGGGCGGCGTCGGCGATCGTCCTTACGTCTTGCAGGTAGCCGGTCGTATAGAACAAATGGGTCGTCGCGACCAGGGCGGTCCGGGAGTCGATCCGCTCCGCGAACGCCTCCGGCGGGATGGTCATGCCGTCCTTTGACGGCACGAACTCCACCTCGAACTCGGGTCGCGACAGCCATTGGTGCCCGATGGTTGGGAAGTCGAGCTCGCCGATCAGCACCTTGTTCCGGCCCTCGGGCAGGGGGAGGCCGCTCGCCAGCGTGGTCAGGGCCACCGAGACGGAGGGGGCGATGGCGGTCGAGCCGCCTGGCGCGTTGAGCAGCTCGCCGACCTTGGCCCGGAAGCGCTCGAGCAGCGGGAGCCACGTCGTGTACCAGACCGGCGTGCCCTGCTCGTCCCAGTCCTGGGCGTACTTGGCCAGGGCTGCCCGGCCGCGCCGCGGCAGCGGGCCGAGGGAGCAGGCGTTGAAGTAGACGCAGCGGTCGAGGAGTGGAAATTCGGCCCGCCAAGCCCCCCAATCAGGCATCGAGTCAAGGCTATCCCGCCTGGCCCGGCGGGTGGTATAGTGCCCGGAAACCTCGGCGAGGACCCGCTTGGCCTCGTCTCAATGAAACGTCCCCACAAGGGGCGCTTTTCTCGTATACTCGCCGTTCGTGCACGTCCCGGCCGCTCACCCTGCCCTCTAACTGAGCGCGCCCTTTTTCCTGGAAGGAGTAACGAATTGATCTCAGAGATGAGAGCCCCCGCGCGTCTCAGCTATGGCCACATCCCGAACCTTGTCGAGCTGAAGGACCTCATCGCCACACAGCTCGAGTCGTTCAAATGGTTCAAGACCGAGGGCCTGCGAGAGCTGTTTGACGAGATCAACCCGATCACCGACTACACGGGCAAGAACTTCGAGCTGAAGTTCCTCGACTACGAGTTCGGCCAGCCCAAGTTCTCGGTCGAGGAGTGCCGCAACCGCGACATGACCTACGCGGCGCCGCTCCGGATCCGGACCCGCCTGACCATCAAGGAGACGGGGGAGATCAAGGAGTCCGAGGTCTACATGGGCGACTTCGCGATGATGACCGAGGAAGGCACGTTCATCGTCAACGGCACCGAGCGCGTCGTCGTGTCGCAGCTCGTGCGCTCGCCCGGCGTGTACTTCACCGCCGCCGAGGACCCGAACACCGGCCGCAAGCTCTTCGGCGCCAAGCTCATCCCGAACCGCGGCGCGTGGCTCGAGATCGAGACCTCGGCGAAGGACCTGCTGACGGTCAAGATCGACCGCAAGCGCAAGGTCCCGGTGACGGTGCTGCTCAAGGCGCTCGAGCTGCCGCAGCTCAAGGGCACCGAGAACGACCGCGAGGCGCAGAAGCGCGCCCTCCACGAGCTGTTCGGAGACGTCGACAACAACCCCGAGCACCGTTACATGGAGTCGACCGCGGACAAGGACACCACGAGCAAGACCGAGGACGCCCTGCTCGAGCTGTACCGCCGTGTCCGCCCGGGCGACCCGCCGTCGGTGGACAACGCGCGCAACCTGCTGCAGTCGCTGTTCTTCAACCCGCGCCGCTTCGACCTCGGCCGCGTCGGCCGCTACAAGGTCGACAAGCGGCTGGGGCGTGACGAGGAGGACATCCTCGAGCGCGTCCGGCAGCGCGAGCTGCGGATCCTGGAGAAGGGCGACTTCATCGCGTTCATCCGCAAGCTGATCGAGCTCAACAACGCGCCGCGCGAGAAGCAGATCCCGGACGACATCGACCATCTCGGCAACCGCCGGGTCCGCGCCGTGGGCGAGCTCCTGCAGAACCAGTTCCGCATGGGCCTGATCCGCATGGAGCGAATCATCAAGGAGCGCATGACGATCAGCGACCCGCACACGGTCACGTCGGCGTCCCTGATCAACGCGCGTCCCGTGGTGGCCGCGATCAAGGAGTTCTTCGGCTCGAGCCAGCTGTCGCAGTTCATGGACCAGCACAACCCGCTGTCCGAGCTGACACACAAGCGGCGCCTCTCCGCGCTCGGTCCCGGTGGACTGTCGCGCGAGCGCGCGGGATTCGACGTCCGGGACGTGCACCACAGCCACTACGGACGCATCTGCCCGATCGAGACGCCGGAAGGTCCGAACATCGGTCTGATCGGCAACCTCGCCACGTACGCCAAGGTCAACGAGTTCGGATTCATCGAGACCCCGTTCCGGCGCGTGTACAACCGCGTGTCGCTGAACGAGAGCGTGGCCGACAAGCTGGTCGGCCGCGTCCTGCGCAAGCCCGCGCTCGACCCGAAGGGGAACGAGGTGGTTGCCACCAACGAGGTGCTCGACGCGAAGTCGATCCAGAAGATGCTCAAGGCCCACGTGCCCGGCGTCGACATCGTGCCCTGGGTCTCGACGGAGGTGGAGTACCTGTCCGCCGACGAGGAGGACATGTTCGGCATCGCACAGGCGAACGCCGCGCTGACGCCAGAAGGCGCATTCGTCGACGCGCGCGTCCCTGCGCGCGCCCGCGGTGACTTCAAGATCGAAGATGTGGCGAACATCCAGTACATGGACGTGTCGCCCAAGCAGATCGTCTCGGTGGCGACGGCCATGATCCCGTTCCTCGAGCACGACGACGCGGGCCGCGCCCTGATGGGCGCCAACATGCAGCGCCAGGCCGTGCCCCTGCTCGTCACCGACGCGCCGCTCGTCGGCACCGGGGTCGAGTACTACGCGGCGAAGGACTCGGGCGAGATGATCGTCACGGACGTCCCGGGGACGGTCGTCGACGTCGCGCATCCGCAAGAGCTGAAGACGGTGCACGCGACGCCGGTGTTCGAGATCGTGGTCAAGCCGGACGGCGGCGGACCCGACCGGCACTACCCGCTGCAGAAGTTCGCGCGCTCCAACCAGGGCACGTGCCTGAACCACCGCGCGGTGGTCAAGCCCGGGCAGCACGTCGAGAAGGGCGACATCCTGGCCGACGGGCCGGCGATCGACAACGGCGAGATGGCGCTCGGGCGCAACGTGCTCGTCGCGTTCATGCCGTGGGAGGGCTACAACTTCGAGGACGCGATCCTGCTCTCGGAGCGCGTCGTCAAGGAGGACATGTACACCTCGATCCACATCGAGGAGTACGAGTCCGAGGCTCGCGAGACCAAGCTCGGACCCGAAGAGATCACGCGCGACATCCCCAACGTGGCGGATGACGCGCTGCGCAACCTCGATGAGCGCGGCATCGTCTACATCGGCGCGGAGGTCCAGCAGGGCGACATCCTGGTGGGCAAGATCACGCCGAAGGGCGAGACCGAGCTGTCGGCCGAGGAGCGCCTGCTCCGCGCCATCTTCGGTGAGAAGGCGCGCGAGGTGCGCGACTCAAGCCTGCGCGTGCCGCACGGCGAACGCGGCATCGTGGTCGACGTCAAGGTGTTCTCCCGCGAGAACAAGGACGAGCTCGGTCCAGGCATCAACGAGATGGTCCGCGTCTACATCGCGCAGAAGCGAAAGATCTCGGCCGGCGACAAGATGGCAGGCCGCCACGGCAACAAGGGCGTCGTCGCCCGGATCATGCCGATGGAGGACATGCCGTACCTGCCCGACGGGACCCCCGTCGACATCGTGCTCAACCCGCTCGGCGTGCCGAGCCGCATGAACCTCGGCCAGGTGCTGGAGACCCACCTCGGTTGGGTGGCTTCGACGCTCGGCATCAAGATCGCGACCCCGGTCTTCGACGGCGCGCCGATGGCGACGATCGTCGATGAGCTGAGGAAGGCAGGCCTGCCTGTGGACGGCAAGGTCAGGTTGCGCGACGGACGCACCGGCGAAGAGTTCGACGAGCCGGTGACGGTGGGGCAGATCTACATGCTGAAGCTGGCCCACCTCGTGGAGGACAAGATCCACGCCCGGTCGACCGGGCCGTACAGCCTGGTCACCCAGCAGCCGCTGGGCGGCAAGGCGCAGTTCGGCGGCCAGCGGTTCGGCGAGATGGAGGTCTGGGCGCTCGAGGCCTACGGGGCCGCGCACGTCCTGCAGGAGATCCTGACCGTCAAGTCGGACGACATCGTCGGCCGGGTCAAGGCCTACGAGGCGATCGTCAAGGGCGACAACACGCTCGAGGCCGGCATCCCGGAGTCGTTCCGAGTGCTGGTCAAGGAGCTGGAGGGCCTTGCGCTCGGCGTGGAGATCCTGAGCGAGGACGAGCGCCAGATCGTGCTTTCCGAAGAGGACATCCCCGAGATCCCGCTGGACCTCGGCATCAGCCTCGAGCGCGAAGAGCTCGGGGAGGATTCCGCCGAATGAGGCGGAATCCGGGATTCAACAAGAGGGAGTCCTCGCGAAATCGTCAGATTTCGCGAGGTTCGGCTGAGTAGGAGATAAGGAAGAGAACTTGCTGAAGCTAGAGAACTTTGACGCGCTGAAGCTTTCGCTCGCCTCGCCCGAGACGATCATGTCGTGGTCGCACGGCGAGGTCACGAAGCCGGAGACCATCAACTACCGGACGCTGCGCCCGGAGCGGGATGGTCTTTTCTGCGAGCGCATCTTCGGCCCCACGCGGGACTGGGAGTGCCACTGCGGAAAGTACAAGCGCTACCGCTACAAGGGCATCATCTGCGACAAGTGCGGCGTCGAGGTCACGCGGTCCAAGGTGCGCCGCGAGCGCATGGGCCACATCAAGCTCGCGTCGCCGGTCAGCCACGTCTGGTACTTCAAGGGCATCCCGAGCCGCATGGGCTTGCTGCTCGACATGTCTCCGCGCAACCTGGAGAAGATCCTCTACTTCGCAAACTACATCGTCACCGACGTCCACGACGAGGTGCGGCAGGACATGCTCGCGGTCCTCAACATGGACAAGGACGACCGCGCGGTCAGGCTGCGCGCGGACGTCGACGCCAAGGCGCGCGAGCTGCGCCAGGACCACGAGGCCAAGACCAAGAAGCTGAAGGGCGAGGTCGACGCGGAGCTCGCGCGCCTCGAGGAAGAGCTTCAGGAATCGGTCGACGGGCTGACCACGCAGGGCAAGAAGGCGACCGAGCACATCAAGGCCGGCATTGGAACGAAGTCGCGCCGCGCGATGACTGTGGGCCTCGACGGCGACGAGGAGACGGTGATCGAGAAGGGCGACCTCATGTCGCGCGAGATGTCGCGCGCCGTGCTGTCCAAGGTGCAGGAGAAGGTCGAGAAGCTCGAGGCCAACACCAAAGCCGCGCAGAAGCGCGCCAAGGAAAGGCTCGACGGGGACAAGAAGTCCCTCGAGGCTTCGATCGAGACCGCGACCAAGACCGAGCGCGAGGCCATCCAGGGCCAGCTCGAGGCACTGCAGCAGGAGATCGAGGCGACGCGCACCGACCTCGAAGCCCTGCACCCGAAGCAGATCCTTACCGACACCCAGTTCCGCGACTACCAGGAGCGGTTTGGCCGCGCGTTCCGCGCGGGCATCGGCGCCGAGGCGGTCCGCGACCTGCTGTCGCGCATCGACCTGCAGTCCGAGATGTACCGGCTCCGCGAGGAGTCGAAGTCTTCGTCAGGCCAGCGCAAGCAGAAGGCGATCAAGCGCCTCAAGGTCGTGGAGGACTTCCGTAAGTCGAACGCCAGCCCGACGTGGATGGTGCTCGAGGTGCTGCCGGTCATCCCGCCCGAGCTGCGCCCGATGGTCCAGCTGGACGGTGGCCGATTCGCCACCTCCGACCTGAACGACCTCTACCGCCGCGTGATCAACCGGAACAACCGCCTCAAGAGGCTGCTCGAGCTCGGCGCGCCCGAGATCATCGTGCGCAACGAGAAGCGGATGCTCCAGGAGGCGGTCGACGCGCTGATCGACAACGGGCGCCGCGGCCGCGCGATCACGGGCACCGGCAACCGCAAGCTCAAGTCGCTGTCCGACATGCTGAAGGGCAAGCAGGGCCGGTTCCGCCAGAACCTGCTCGGCAAGCGCGTGGACTACTCGGGTCGCTCCGTCATCGTGGTCGGCCCGGAGCTGAAGCTCCACGAGTGCGGTCTGCCCAAGAAGATGGCGCTCGAGCTGTTCAAGCCGTTCGTCATGCGCGAGCTCGTGAACAAGGGCTACACGACCAACATCAAGTCGGCCAAGCGCATGGTCGAGCGCAGCAGGACCGAGGTGTGGGACGTCCTAGACGAGGTCATCCGCGACCACCCGGTGCTGCTCAACCGCGCCCCGACCCTGCACCGCCTGGGCATCCAGGCCTTCATGCCGGTGCTGGTCGAAGGCTCGGCGATCCAGATCCACCCGCTCGTCTGCGCGGCCTTCAACGCCGACTTCGACGGCGACCAGATGGCCGTGCACGTGCCCCTGTTCAGCGGTGCCATCGCGGAGGCGAAGAACCTCATGATGTCGTCGCAGAACATCCTGTCCGCGGCGGACGGCCACCCGGTGGTCGCGCCGACGCAGGACGTCGTGCTGGGCTGCTACTGGCTGACCGCCTCGCGTGGCGACATGCCGACGTCCGACTTTTCCAAGCTGCGGACCTTCAGCTCGCAGAACGAGGTTCTGCTGGCCCTCGAGGCCAAGGTCGTGAAGCTCCAGGAGTGGATCCGGGTGAGGATCGGCTCCGAGAACGGCGCGCCCCTGATCGTCACCACGCCGGGACGCGTGGTGTTCAACCAGCCGCTTCCCGTCGGCCGCGCGCCGCAGGGGACGGGCGGAGCTACCGCCGATGAAGTTGCGGGGATGTCTCCGCTGCCCTTCCAGAACGCTCATTACGACCGCAAGGGCCTGCGCACGCTGGTCGCCGAGCTGTACCGCCTGTACGGCAGCGACGTGACCGCGAGCGTGGTCAACGACATCAAGCGACTCGGCTTCCGGTACGCGACCCAGGCCGGGATCACGGTGTCCGCGATGGACATCCCGCACCCGGACAAGAAGTGGGAGGTCATCCACGCCACCGAGAAGGAGGTCGCGGACGTCGAGCGGATGTACCGCCGCGGCGTCATGACCGAGGACGAGCGCTACCGCAAGGTGATCGAGCTCTGGCAGAAGGCCTACGAGGAAGTGGGTAACGCGACTGAGCTCGCCTTCGACAAGTTCAGCCCGATCTGGATGATGATGGGCTCGGGCGCCCGCGGCAACATCCAGCAGATTCGCCAGCTGGCGGGCATGCGTGGGCTGATGGCCGACCCGACGGGCCGGATCATCGACCTGCCGATTCAGGCCAACTTCACCGAAGGCCTCACCGTGCTCGAGTACTTCATCTCGACGCACGGCACGCGCAAGGGTCTGGCCGACACCGCCCTCCGCACCGCCGACTCCGGTTACCTGACGCGGCGTCTCGTCGACGTCGCCCAGGACGTGATCGTGCGCGAGGAGGACTGCGGCACCACGAACGGCATCTGGATCCGCGACATCACGCCGGAGCGGGCCAAGACCGACCCGATCTTCGAGAAGATCGCGGGCCGGGTCGCGGCCGAGGACGTCTCGGTCGGCGGCAAGGTGCTCGTCCCGAGCGGCCAGTCGATCTCCGACGACCAGGCGCGCGCGATCATCGCCGCGAGCGTCCCGGTGAAGATGCGGTCGGTTCTCGTGTGCGAGGCACGCGAGGGCGTCTGCCGCACGTGCTACGGAAGGAACCTGGCGACCGGCAAGCTGGTCGAGATCGGCGAGGCGGTGGGTGTCATCGCCGCGCAGTCGATCGGCGAGCCTGGCACGCAGCTGACGATGCGAACCTTCCACACCGGCGGTGTCGCCGGCGTGGACATCACCCAGGGTCTGCCCCGCGTGGAGGAGCTGTTCGAGGCTCGCATCCCCAAGGGCAAGGCCATCATCTCCGAGATCGACGGAGAGCTCGAGATCATCCGCGCCGAGGGCGCGCGCAAGGTGCGCGTCACCTCGAAAGAGGAGTTCGAGGTCTCCTACCCGCTCCAGCCGAAGATGGAAGCCCTGGTCAAGTCGGGCGACGACGTGATGGAGGGCCAGGAGCTGGCGCGTGACTCCAAGAGCGCGAGCCTGCGCACCCGGCACGCCGGCAAGGTTTCCGTGTCTGCCAAGGAGATCACGGTCCGGACCGTGGACGAGGAGGTTCGCGAGTACGCGATACCGCACCAGGTCCGCATCCGGCCGGAGCTCGACCGCCGCGACGGCCAGAAGGTGACCATCAAGGCGGGACAGCAGATCACCGAGGGCTCGATCTCACCGCAGGAGCTGCTCCACATCCTGGGCAAGGAGGCGGTGCAGACGTTCCTGGTGGACGAGGTCCAGAAGGTGTACCGGTCGCAGGGTGTCGACATCAACGACAAGCACATCGAGGTGATCGTCCGGCAGATGATGCGGAAGGTCCGCATCGACATGGCCGGCGACACCGGACTGCTTCCGGGCGAGATCGTCTCGCAGTGGGAGTACGAGGAGGCCAACGCGCGGGCGCTGGCGGAGGGCGGCGAGCCCGCCACCGCGCAGACCGTGCTTTTGGGGCTGATCAAGGCGGCGCTGAACACCACGTCGTGGCTGTCGGCGGCGTCGTTCCAGGAGACGACCCGCGTTTTGACGGAAGCAGCGATCTCGGGCAAGGTCGACCGCTTGCGGGGCCTCAAGGAGAACGTGATCATCGGCAAGCTGATCCCGGCCGGGACCGGGCTCGACTACTACAAGAAGCAGCGAGAGCAGGCGGCTCGGATCCTCGAGGAGGAGCCGATCGACCTGGAGACGCTGTCCGTCTGATTTCGCAGGCCGAGTGAAGGGGGCGCGACGTCGCGTCCCCTTCTTCTCTTTTTAGACGCAGCCACCGGCGACGTAGCCGCTATGGGAAGAGACGAGGCGCATGGCAGCCGAGGTGTCGTCCTTGACCCACAAACCATGGTCCGTCTCGATCCAGATGGCGCCGGCCGACACGATGGGTGAGCCCTTCACGACCAGCGGGTGCGCTGTGTCCGAGTAGATCAGCTGGCCGGACGGGGGGCTGTCGATGGCTGTGGGACGATCCAGATCTGGGTCGCCGAGATGCTGCCGTCGGGCAGCTGCGTGCCCGCCTCGATGATCGGGCTCCCCGAGGCATCGACGCCGATCGGCACCGCGGTCAGGCCGGCGAGGTGGAACCAGGTGGTCGCGGCGTGGGAGCTCGCGTCGATGCGCTGGACGTCCGTCAACACGTATGCGCCACCGCTGGTCGTGGACCATTTCGCAGCCCAGATGGCGGTCGGGGTGACCACCGCAAACAGTCCCGCGTGACCCTGGTCGACGGTCGTGACAGAGCCGGTCGGATCGATCATGGTGATGATCTCGGGGCCGGGAGCACCGTAGACGCCTTCAGGGCGCAGTGCGATCGGGAGGCCATAGAGCTGGTCGCCTTGAGGCCACTGGTTGTCGGCGCCGGAGGGCAGCTTGACCACGTGGAGCGCCGGCTGGTTGCTCACGCGCGGGTAGTCGGTGCCCACGTAGACGTAGCTCGAGAAGTCGGGCATGACCCAGTCGCGCGGGACAGGTAGCCAGCTGCCGTGGAGCGAGTCGTACGTGTAGCCGCGACGCAGATGGCTCATGTCGGGCTGGCCGCGCAAAGGCACATTGCTCGCCGGGTCGGCCGCGAAAGTACCGGCCGGCATCTGGACGAAACCGCCTGAGCCGGGCAGTACTCCGGAAACCGGGAGGCGGCAGGTCTGCACCGCGGGGGCGGCGGTGGCGAGGACCTGAAACTGCCGATAGCTGGACACGTCGGGTGCGTAACTGGTGCTGCCCTTCGCCCGGGCGTCGGCACGCACCGTGAGCAGGCCGGAGAGCGTGTTGCCGGAGTTCCACGTCCAGGTGGCGGCGGGGCCCCAGTCTTGCATCACCGTGGTGCCACCCGTCTGGTCAAGCAGGACGAAGCGGTATTCGGGCGAGCCGCAGCCGCCCGCCTGGGCGGCGATCGTCACGATGTCGCCTGCGGTGATGGGCGACTGTCTGGACGCGGATAGGGTGAGGCCGCTGCACCGCTGGCTAGCGGTGCCGCTGGTGCTGATGGTGGCGGCGGTCGGGGAGGGCTTGGCGGCGTCCGGGACCGGCGGCTGCGCGGCGCACCCGCCCGCCAGGACCCCCACTGCGATGGCTGAGGCGAGCCGGTGGCGAAGGCCCATCGAAGTAGAAACTGTCCTCTTAAGCGAAGGTAACACCCGTCGCGGCATTTGGGTTAAAGTCAAGCCCTACGTGCACAAGGGGGCGCCCGCCAGGGTTGCCCCTTCTTATTTATGAGAGGGAACCCAGGTTCCCGCTCATGACTCACCCTCCTCGCGATCGCTCGTTGCCATTCGCAACGAAGGCCTGGCGGATGGATAGTGGGTCTGGGACGGCCGGAGTGAATCCGGCCTACAGACCACGCTGATTAAGATGAGGGCGTGACTCTAAGCCGAAGGCTGGTTTGCGCCCTCGCCATCTTGCTGACGGTGGTTGGCGCGTGTCAGTCCGGCGTCACGACCGGGCCCCGGCTCGCCAAGGACCAGGTGCTTCGCTTGATGCTCGAGGACCAGCCGGCCACGCTGGATCCCGGCCAGACGCAGTACCCGTACGAGACCGCGGTGCTGCGCGCGATCTCGGAACCGCTCGTCAGACCCCTGCCCGACCTGAGCGGTGTCGCACCGGCCGCGGCCGCGAGCTATGACGTCAACAGCGATGGCACCGCCTACCTGTTCCACCTGCGCCCGACCGCCAAATACTGGGACGGCACGCCGGTCAAGGCAGCGGACTATGTCTTCGCGTGGCAGCGGTTGATCGACCCGCGGCTGGCCGCCCCGAACGAGACGCTTTTCGCGAACACGATCCTCAACGGGGAGCGCGTTTCATTGATGGACCCGCAGCGCGATCAGGCGGCGATCGACGCAGCCCTAGCGACGCTGGGCCTGAAGGCGGTCGACGACCTGACGTTTCAGGTCCAGCTCGCGCGGCCGGACCCGGCCTTCATCTGGCTCGCGGCGATGCCGGCCGCCGGACCGGTCCGCAAGGACGTCGTCGCCAAGAGTGGCGACAAGTGGGCGACGTCGCCGGACACGCTGGTGACGAACGGGCCTTTCAAGGTGACCGAGATGGTCAAGAACGACCACATCTCGGTGGAGCGCAATCCTGCCTACTGGGGTCCGAAGCCGACGCTGACGCGCATCGATTTCGCGATCGTGAACGACGGAGCTGCCGCTCTTTCTCGGTACAGGAGCGGCGGGCTGGACGAGATCGCCGTGCAGCCCGCGCAGGCCCCGTCGGTCAGTGGCGATCCTGTGTTGAGCCGGCGGCTGGTGAAGACGCCGAACCTCACAGTGTTCTGGCTCGTGTTCCGCGTCGACTCGCCGCCGCTCGACAACGTCAAGGTGCGCCAGGCGATCGCCCAGGCCATCGATCGGGATGCGTTCGTGGCGCAGATCTTCGCGGGGCAGGGTGATCCAGCGTGGACCTTCATCCCCAAGGGCATGCACGGCTATACGCCCTCGCTCACCGCTCAGAAGTTCGACGTCGCCCAGGCGCGCGCATCGCTGGCGGCGTCAGGCCTCTCGGCGACGCAGCTGTCGCTCACTTTTGCGTTCGACCAGACGTCGGACTTCGGCAAGGCGACCGCGAAGTTCGTCCACGACCAGCTGAAGGCAAACCTCGGCGTCGAGATCAACCTGCAGGGGCTGGACGCGAACACGCTCAGCTCGCACCTCGGGAGCGGCGAGTTTCAGATCGCGGGTCCGCGGGGCTGGGCCGCCGACTACCCGGATCCGGCCGACTTCTACGACATCTTCACGACGACCAGCTCCTACAACGTGCCGTTCTGGCAGAACCAGCAGTACGACAACTTCGTGCGCGTGGCGAGGACCGATACGCAGCCCGCCCGGCGCGACCAGGAGTACCTGCAGGCTCAGACGATGCTGGTCAGCGAGGCGCCGGTGATCTTCCTCGCCCAGACTGTGAGCTGGTATCTGGTCCGGCCGTACGTCAACGGGGTCGTCACATCGCCGGTCGACGAGTGGCCGGGGGCGCTGGCGCCGGGCCAGATTTCCATCGGTCCACACTGATGGTTCCGCTTTCTCGAGCTTGTTAAGGGCATTGTCGAACGGACGTTCGCACATCTATTCTCGTTCGCACCTTGACACTTGTGACTCATCAACAACAGAATTCAAATTGGCCGCGTGTGGCTGTGAGTAAGACCTGCTGCCGGCGCACTCTCGCCCCGACCTCCGGGAAGAAGGCTGCAGGATGAGTCTGAGAGGTAAGACGCGTATGCATGGTGGTTTTCGCGGCCGGGCGTTAGCGCTCGCGA
>DATNMQ010000055.1:0-7758 GCA_035602465.1 Candidatus Sulfotelmatobacter sp.
CGGTTACTTGCGTCGCGCGGCGGCGCGGCGCGCGATCCACCGCATGTTGTACGCGGACAGGAGGTAGGTGATGAACCCCATCGCGATGATGGCGATGCTCACCCAGAGGATCGTTCGCTTCGCGAGCTCACCCGGCGACAGGGTGCCGCCGCCCACGATGTGGTTCTGCTGGATGATGAAGGCGGCGAGGTCCTTCACGTCCTGATCGGTGAGCTTGGTGTTGCCGCCCTTGGCCGGCATGTCCGTCTGCTTGGGGTCGCCAGCCTGGTGGACGCGCCCGTTGGCGATGATGTCGATCAGGAAGGCTGCGTCAAGCGGGTTCGAGACGTTGGGCAGCTTTTCGATCGGGTTGAGCGTGGCGCCGATGCCGCCCTCCAGGCCTGCGCCGTGGCAGGTCGTGCAGTTCTGGGCGTAGAGGGTGGCCCCCTTCTGGGGGTCGCCCGGCAGGACGGTTGCCCCGCTTGCCGTCGAGGTGCCGCCCGGAGCGGGCGTCGGCGACGTGCCGGCCAGGGTCGACAGCGCCGTCAGGATCAGGAAGGCTGGGATGGCCAGCAAAAACAGGACGCCCCTGGTCAGCCGCATCTAGGCTGAATCATATCGGCCCGCTCGCCGGGGCCCCCAGCGGGAATAGCCCAAAACCTCGTAGGTTTTAGTTCTCATGGGTTCCTGTTCGCCGGTCTCTCGTTCCGGCTTCTGCTGCGTTTCACGACGCTGGCTTGACGCGAGATCGGCGTACCGTGGCTGAGGCTAACCGGCCGATTTCCCACGCCGCCGCCGCAAGGCGGCTGGCGGTGATTTCCATGCACACGTCGCCGACCGCGTCCCTGGGCGAGAACGCCAACGGCGGGCTCAACGTCTACGTCCGCGAGGTCGCGATTGCATTCAGCGAGCGGGGCATCGCCACGGACATCTTCACCCGTAGGTTCCCGGACGACCCGGAGGTGGAGCAGCTCGCGCCCCTTTCCCGGGTGATCTACCTGCCGGCAGGAAGGGGACTCGACAAGTACTCCCTCTATGACCAGGTGCCGACGTTTGCCCGGCACATCGCTGGTTTCGCCGATCGCGAGCGGTTGAGCTACGACCTTCTCTTTTCGCATTACTGGCTCTCGGGTGAGGTCGCGTGCGTGCTTCGCCCGGAGCTCGCCGTGGGATGGGCGCACATCGCGCACACGCTCGGCCTGGTGAAAAACCGCACCATGGCGTCGGGCGATCGTCCGGAGCCGGAGCTGCGTATCCGCGTCGAGGGCGAGATCGCGCAGCAGGCGGATCTTCTGATTGCTTCGACCCCCGACGAGGCGGCCGACCTCGCGCTCCTCTACGGGGCGGATGCGGAACACGTATTCGTGGTGCCGCCTGGCGTCGACCTCTCGATGTTCCAGCCGATCGACCGGACCGAGGCGCGACGCAAGATCGGGTACCGCACGGGCCGGCTCCTGCTCTTCGTTGGACGCCTCGAACGGCTGAAAGGAGTCGATGTCGCGATCAGGGCACTTTCGCTTCTGCGCGACAGAAGCCATGACGATGTCCGGCTCCTGATCCTGGGCGAGGACTCGCGACGCTCCGACGAGGAAAGCGAGAAGGAAAGGCTCAAGGCCATCGCCGCGGCGGAAGGCGTGCAGGACCGTGTCGATTTTCTCGGCTCGGTTGCCCACCACGAGCTGCCGTTCTTCTATTCGGCAGCCGACGTTTGCGTGATGCCCTCCTACAGCGAGTCGTTCGGACTTGTCGGTCTCGAGGCGCAGGCCTGCGGCACCCCGGTCGTCGGCTCGGACGTGACCGGCCTGAGGTCGGTTGTGCGCGACGAGGTCAGCGGCTACCTGGTCGCCGGCCACAACCCGGCTGCCTATGCAGAGAAGATCGGGCGGCTGCTGGAGAACCCGGAGCAGGCTCAGCAGATGGGGCGGCGCGGCCGGCTTCTTGCGCAGAGGTTCTCATGGGGGCGTACTGCGGACCGTTTGCACCAGCTGTTCGATGTTGTCACCGAACGTGCTCAGGTCCGCGTCCAGGCCGGCGCACGGCAGGAGTAAGGAAAGGAACCAGGGTCCTGCCTGGTCAGCTCAGTCGGCCGGGTGCCGTCAGCATTCATCAGCCAGACCTGGTCGCCGCTGAGGAATGCGATCTGGTGTCCGTCCGGCGAGGACGCAGGCGAGCTGACGTCGATGTTCGGATCCGCCGGTAGGCCGGCCCCAAGGGTCAGGCCAGGTGGAGGTGAGGCGGCGTTGATGACAAAGGCCTTGTGCGTAGTGCCGCTCGCCGTCGTGACCGCCGCCGCGAAAACGATGTGGGTGGAGTCGGGCAGCCAGGCGGGCGCGCCGAGGCTGCCTGTCGCGAGCGTCGCCGTGCCTGCGGCGCCCGTCAGGCTGCGGACCCTCAGAGTGAGCGTGGACGGGTCGCTGCGCAGGTAGGCGATCCGGTTTCCCGCAGGCGCCCAGGCCAGGGAGCTGACTGGGACCGAGTCGGTGACGAGCTGGTAGCGCGCATGCAGCCCGACGTCGTAGGCCCAGATCTGGTTTGAGCTGGAACGTTGGACGTAAGCGACGCGCAGGCCGTTGGGCGACACCGTGGCTTCTGCGACATCATCGGCGATCGTCTCGACGTTTCCTGCCGCCGACTCTCGGTGCAGCGCGCCGGTGGCGTCGATGTAGACGTAGCCCATGCCTTGGGCGAGGGCTCCAGCCCACGTGCCCTTGAAATCCAGCGTCGTCGCGTCGCCTCCCGGAGCGAGCTGCCGCCACGATGCCCCGTCGACCTGGATCAAAAGCTCGCTTCCGTCGGGCGACCAGCTGAAGGATTGAACGCCTGCGCTGGAGTAGAGCTGGCGCGGGAATCCCGACTCGTTCACGATCCACAAGCCGGCGGGCGAGCCGTCCAAGCCGTAGGTGGCGAATGTGATCCAGTGGCGGAGCGGATGCACGGGTCCAGTTGAGAAAGTGATCGCCTGGTTGGCGGCGAGGTGGTTGCCATCGACGTCGAGGGCGGTGTCGACCAGGAGCATTCGGTACGGGGTGTTCGGGTCAAGCAGCTGCGAGGGCGCGATGATCGCGCGCCGGCTGTCGGTCGGGTCGAGCCTTACGTCGAAGGGGACGTTTGGGCTGATCGTGATCGCGCTCTTCACGCTGGCCGGATCCATCTGGCGCGTGAAGTCGAGGCTCAGGTATGCGGCCGGGTCGACGGCGCTGTCGCCGTTGGCCGGCGTCGCCGCGGTGAGAGCGGGAGGGCCTTCGGTGGTGAACGTCCAGTGATGTCTCAGCGAGTACGTGTTGCCCGCGAGGTCGCGGTAACCGGGCTCGAGGATGACCTCGTACAGCGTGCTCGTGCGCAGTGTCGGGTGGACGTAGGCAAGCTGGTGGGCGTTGGCCCAGGTGATCAAGCCTGTGGTGGCCGGGGCAAGGTGCAGGCGGCTCTCGACGGACGGCTGGTCTACGTCGTGGTCGAAGGTGATCCGGATGGGGGCGGCCGTCGAGACGTCGAGAGATCCGCGCTGGGGAGCGTAGTCGACGATCTGCGGCGGGTCGCCGCCACAGGCGGTGAGTGGAATGAGGACCGCCGCAAAGCCGCCGGCGGCAAAAAGGCGCACCCTTCGTGGGCCCTCCCTAGCCCCCACCCCCTGCGTCGGGCTTCGCCCGACCCCTCCCCCGAGCCGGCACACCTTCGGCCAGGCTATTCGTGAGAAGACCAAATTCCAACCCACCCTGTTAAGGGACCTCGGTTAGAGGTGGGACTTCAGGCGGGCCCTCATCTCCTGAGCGAGCTGTTCCAGGCGCGAGGAGTCGACGAACAGGAGCGAGATGCTCGGGATCTGGTCGATCGCCGCCTCGATCCCGGAGAGCGACGGTTCTGCCGCCCCGAGGATGTCCTTCACCTTGCGCGCGCGATTGCCGAGCGCGTCCTCCGCCATCGCCTGGAGCTCGGCCACGATGGCAGCCCAGTCGAGCTGGGGTCCGGCGGCCGGCCGCGGTGGCGTCGTGGGAGCGACCTGTGGGGACGGCGGGGGCGAGCCCGGCTGCGCGAACGTGGAGAAGGTCTGGGTCGGGATCTGCGCTGTCGGCGGCTCGGCCGGCATCACCGGGAGCGTCGGGTTGGTCGCGGCCACCGGCTCGGGCTGCGGCGCAGGCGCGGAGATCGACGGCGCCGGCGGCGGCGCGGCCTGGGCGGACCGTGGTCGCTGCCCGCCGACGATCTCATCGACGTCCAGCGGCGGGTGCTTCTGCGAGTCGGCGGACTTGACCTCGATCATCGCGCTCGGGTCGTCGCACAACGCGAGTGCGCGGTCCGGCTTGTCTGAGATGTCACGCGACTCGCTGGTGTAGGCGCCGGCCAGCTCACCCTCGGCCATGATGATCACGCCGGTGCCCGCACCGGAGCGGATCATCACGCTGCCGCTGAGCTTGCGGTCGCTCAGGAACTTGAGCAGCGCCTTCATGTCGACCCACGCCGCGTACAGCTCGGTGTACATCGGCCGCGAAACCGTCAGCTCGTACAGCCCGTCGATCAGCTCGGGTGACAATCCAACGACATCCAGCACGCCGTGCCCCGCGTTGACGTCGTCGTTGAACTCCTGCAGCGCCTGCTTGCCGAGGATCAGGCCCGAAGCTTCCGCGGTACCGTCGTACAGGCACTCGAGCGCGGACCCCTCGCGAAACAGGATCAAGCCCGCCGCGTCGTCGGTCAGCAGCCTGACGTAGCCGGTGTAGCCCTCGCGCTCGAGGGTCGTCAGGAGGCGCGGGAAATCGACGAAGGACGTCTTGAGCGAGTCGTAGAGGATTTGACCTGCGGGGACGGGAATCGGTTCGCGGCCGTGCTTCGGCTGCGGCCGGTGCTTCACGCCACGCCTCGGTTGCGGTGCTTCCACCTTTCTCTCCGAATCAGCATTCTCTCTCCTATCCATTCTCGCGTCCGCCTTCTCGACCTTCGGCTCGGGCCGGTCCGCGGGCCCCGGCTGGTCCGCATGCTCAGCGTGGTCCACGTGCTCTCCGGGGGCCTGCTTGGGAGTCGCCTCCGCCGTCTGCACAAGCTCGGGGATGCCGGCCTTCACCGTCTCGTCCGCCGGGAGCTTGGCCTTCGCGTCGAACTCGAAGTCGCCGCGGGACCAGTTCAGCGCGTTCACGACCGCGTCGTCTCCCGACCGCCCGTCGCCCTGAGCGTGGAAAAGGTGCCCGAACAGGAAGTACAGCGAGGTGGACTGCCCGTTCCCATTGCGAATGATCAGGGTGCCAGTCGACCGCTCACCCTGAGCAGATTCCAGAAGCGATCGAAGGGGGATTTCGGCGAGTGTGCCGTGCGACTGCAAGTGTTCTCCTGAGATCGGCCCAACCCGACCGGGATTAAGAGAAAGTTAGTATAGGCACCGAGATCAGATCAGCGCGCCCGGAGCCTCCTGAGGGCGGCGTCGCCGAGAATCCAAGCATGGTGTCAGCAATCGAAGGGGGCGACGCCGCCCCCCCGCCTGAGCGCTCGCACCCGGCGCGTCTGTACCTCATCCGCCACGGCGAGTCGACCTGGAACAGCGAGCATCGCATCCAGGGACAGTCCGACCCTCCCCTGTCGGAGCTGGGCCGGCGCCAGTCTGGGCTGCTTGGCCACCGCCTGGCGGGCCGAGCCTTCGCCGGCTTCTACGCGAGCGACCTGAAGCGCGCGTTCGAGACCGCCCAGCACGTCGGATCGTTCATCGGGCTCGAACCACGGCCCGAGACAGGCCTCCGCGAGATCTTTCTCGGCGATTGGGAGGGCATGCGCACCGACGAGATCGCCTATCGATTTCCCGAGGCATGGGCGAGATGGGTGGAAGAGCCCGATTGGGACGTTGTTCCGGGAGGTGAAGGCGCTGCTCCGTTCGAAAGTCGCGTCGCGTCCGCGCTCGACGACATCTTGCACCGGCACGTCACCGGCAACGTGCTCGTGGTGACGCATGGCGGCGTGATCCAGATCGGACTGCACCGGGTGGTCGGAAGGCCGAGCCGCGGGCTCTTCCCGTTCAAGATCCAGAATGCATCGATCTCGGTGATCGAGAAAAGAAACGGACGCATGGTGATCGCGGGGGTCAACGACGTCGCCCACCTCGAATCGGCGCTCGTCACCGAACCCGGACCCGGATGAACGCTGAAGCGGAGCGTTGGGACGGCGAGCTGTCCGAGCGCGCCTCGCCTGCGCCGCTCCTGCAGTCGTGGGCCTGGGGCGAGGTCCAGGCGCAGGCGGGGTGGGGCATCGAGCGCGTGCGGTTGGGGGACGGCGCCATGGCGAGCGTCCAGGTGCGCAGGGTCGGTCCCGCGCGCGAGGCTTACGTGCCGCGAGGGCCGGTGCCTTCGACGCCTGAATCGCTCGAGCAGCTGCTCCAGTGGGCGCGGAGCGCCGGGATCGCGAAGATCGTGGTCGAGCCTGAGGGCCCCCAGACTTTGAAGGAGGCGCTGACCGCGCAGGGTTTCGCCGGCGTCCCCCCGACGCAGCCGCAGCACACCACGATCGTCAAGCTCCAGGCAAGGGACCAGCTGCTCGCCACGTTCCGCCACGGCCGGCGCTACAACATCCGCACCGGGATCAAACGTGGGGTGGTGGTCGAGGAGGGCAAGGACGCCGCGGAGCTGGCTCGCCAGTCGCAAGCGGTCGAGCGGCGCGAGTCGATCCACCTCCCCGACCGCCGCTATTACGAGCTGCTCCTCAACCTTCTGCCCTGGTGCCGGACCTACACCGCCTACGCGCCAGAGAGCCGCGAGCCGCTGGCATCGGTCCTGGTCGCGCGCCACGCCGGCCGCGCCTACAGTCTGTTCGCGGGACGCAGCGGCACGCACAGCGAGCTGATGGGCAACGACCTGGCCTGGTGGTCGGCGCTGTCGTTCGCCGCCGAAGCCGGCTGCAGCGACTTCGACCTGTGGGGCGTCCCGCCGCCCAACGCCGAGCCCAGCCATCCGTGGCACGGCCTGGGCTTCTTCAAGGCGGAGTTCGGGGGCGAAGAGGTGTCCTACGCCGGCGCGTGGGAGCACGTCCTTTCCTCGGCGGGCGCGAGGCTGATCGGTCTCGAGCGAAAGGCGAAGGCATACGTTCGGGGCTTGAAACGCAACATTCCCTAACAATCCTTCAATTCGATTAGGATGGAGTCATGGCGGCGGCGGAGTCGGCCCGCAAGGTCCTTGTCGTGGAGCCCGACCACGCGACCCGGCGCGAGATCAAGCAGGCCTGCGAGCAGGATGGCTACCAGGTCGTAGAGGCTGACGCCGGCTCGGAAGCCTTGCGACAGCTGGAGCACGCGCGACCGAGCGTCGTCCTGCTCGAGGTCACGCTGCCCGACGCGGCAGGGTTCGATGTCTGCAGGGAGCTGCGCAAGATGGACGCGACCGTGCCCGTGATCATGATGAGCTCGCGCTCCGACGAGATCGACGCGGTGGTCGCCCTGGAGATCGGCGCCGACGACTATGTGACCAAGCCGCTGCGCCTGCGCGAGCTGGTCGCGCGGATGGCCGCTCATCTACGCCGCGCGCGCCTCGAGAACGCCGAAGCGATGCGAAGCCGGCTCGAGTTTCGCGACCTGGTCATCGACGTCAACGAGCGCCGGACCTACAAGGGCAGCCAGGAGGTCGAGCTCACCCACACCGAGTTCGACCTGCTCACCTTCCTCGCGAGCAACGCGGGCAAGGTGCTGAGCCGCGAGAAGATCCTCAACTCGATCTGGGGCTACGAATACCCGATCGAGACCCGCGTCATCGACGTCCACATCCGCAACCTGCGGCGCAAGATCGAGACGCAGCCCTCGCGTCCTTACTACAT
>DATNMQ010000079.1:0-29404 GCA_035602465.1 Candidatus Sulfotelmatobacter sp.
GCGTGCAGGTCGCCGATCCCGATCGCGGCGTCGATGCCCGTGCCGGGCAGCGCGGCCATCACCGCGCTCGCGAAGTCGCCCTCCTCGAGGATCCGGATGCGCGCGCCGGTCGCCGCCACCTCCGCGATCAGCTCCTGGTGCCGCGGGCGTTCGAGGATGGCCACGGTCAGGTCCTGCACCCGAACGTCGTTGGCAAAGGCGACCCGGCGCAGGTTGTCCGCGACCGAGTCGTCGAAGTCGATGGCCCCACGAGCCGCGGGGCCGGCGACGAACTTCTCGACCTGAGGAACGGCCGGCAGCCGGGCGAATCCACCGGGCTCGACCGCGACGATCAGCGAGACCGCGTTGATGTGACCGCGAGCGGTCTGGCTCGCGCCTTCCACGGGATAGATGCCGAGGTCGACCTTGCGGTCGCCGTTCCCGATCGTCGCCCCGTGCGGCAGGTGGCTCTGTGGACGCGGGCTCAGCACAACTGTGCCGGCGATATCCAGCAGGTCCAGGGCAGCGCGCATCGCCTGACCCGCGGCGTCGCTCACCCCGTCCGCGTCGCCCCTGCCGAGATAGCTCGCGCAGACCAGAGCCGCCGCCTCGGTGGCGTGGACGAGCTCGAGCGAGACTTCGCCGCGCGCCGCGAAAGACGGGATTCCGCTTCTCTGCTGTTCCATGTGGGTCCTTACGAGTCGGTTTCTTCGAGCAGTTCCGCGGGACGGAGCTCCATCTGGTCGCCGCTCTGCAGGAACGCCGCCCGCACGAAATCGCGGAACAGCGGGTGGGCCCGGTTCGGTCGCGAGCGAAGCTCGGGATGGAACTGGCTGGCCACGAACCAGGGATGATCGGCCAGCTCGATGATCTCGACGAGACGCCCGTTCGGCGAGAGACCCGTGAAATTCATTCCGGCCTCGTGCATCACCTCGCGGTACTCGTTGTTGAACTCGAAGCGGTGGCGGTGTCGCTCGTAGACGACCTCTTCGCCATATGCCTTGTGCGCCAGCGAGCCGGGGACCAGCTTGCACGGGTACAGGCCGAGCCGCATCGAGCCGCCCATCTGGTCGACGTTGCGCTGCTCGGGCATCAGGTCGATGACAGGAGTCGACGTGAACGCGGCAAACTCGGTCGAATTGGCGTCGGGGGCGTCGAGCTTCTCGCGCGCGAAGTCGATCACGGCACATTGCATGCCGAGGCACAGCCCGAGGTACGGGATCCGGTTGTGCCGCGCGTAGCGCGAGGCCTGGACCTTGCCCTCGATGCCGCGGTATCCAAAACCGCCGGGTACGACGATTCCGGCCACGCCCATGAGGTGCGAGGTGTCGCCCGCGTCGAGCTTTTCCGACGAGACCCACCGGATGTCGATCTCCAGGCCATGGTGGATGCCCGCGTGGCGGAGTGACTCGATAACGCTGAGGTAGGCGTCGGGCAGCTGGATGTACTTGCCGACGATCGCGATGGGCACCGACGCCCGCGGGTGCTTGATCCGATCGACCATCTGGATCCAGGCACCGTTGTCGGGCACCTGGTGCGACTCGTCGAGCTCGAAGTGCTTCGCCATCACTTTGCCGAGGCCCGCCGCCTCGAGCATCAGCGGAACCTCATAGGTGGACTGCACGTCCGGGACTGAAACGACCGCCTCACGAGGCACGTCGGTGAACAGCGCGATCTTTTCCTTGAGGTCCGCCTCGATGGGCAGCTCGGAGCGGCAGATGATCGCGTCCGGCTGGATGCCGATGGCCCGAAGCGCCTGCACAGAGTGCTGCGTGGGTTTCGTCTTCATCTCCTGGCCCCGGACCACGGGCACCAGCGAGCAGTGGACGTAGAACACGTTCTGGCGACCCAGGTCGTTCTTCAGCTGGCGGATTGCTTCGAGGAAGGGAAGGCTCTCGATGTCGCCCACAGTTCCCCCTACCTCGACCACCACGACGTCGGCCTGCGGATCCTTCGAGGCGCGGAGGATCTTCTCCTTGATCACGTTGGTGACGTGCGGGATGACCTGGACCGTGGCCCCCAGGTAGTCGCCGCGGCGCTCGCGCGCGATGACGTCCTGGTAAATCTTCCCAGTCGTCACGTTGGACGCGACGGTCAGGTTCTCGTCGACAAACCGCTCGTAGTGCCCGAGGTCGAGGTCGGTTTCGGCGCCGTCATCGGTGACGAAGACCTCTCCGTGCTGGTAAGGGCTCATCGTCCCTGGGTCGACGTTCAGGTACGGATCGAGCTTCTGCAGGGAGACGGTGAGGTGGCGGGCCTTCAGGATGTTCCCGATCGACGCCGCGGTAATACCCTTGCCGAGAGAGGAGACGACACCCCCGGTCACGAAAACGTACTTCGACATAGAGGACCTCCAGGGCGGTTTTTCAAATGTTACCGGAATGCGTTCGTGACTAAACCTTGGGTTCGGTCTTCGGCTCCAAAACCACGACTTTCGTCTCGAACTCGCTGACTGACGACTTCTGGACCGACAGCTTCGGCTGTGGCTCCGAAGCCGCGACACCCATCTCCTTGAGGAAACGATCCACCGTGTCGAGCTCGAGCTTCAGGCCGGCGATCGCGTAATGCATCGGCACCACGTACCGTGGCTCGAGCTGCCGGACGACCTCCGCCGCCAGCTCGCCGTTCATCGTCGATCGGCCGCCGACCGGCACGAGCAGGACGTCGGGCGCGGCGACGGCCTCCGCCTCCACGTCGTCCAGCTTGTGCCCCAGGTCGCCGAGGTGGCAGACGCGCACGTCGTCGATCTCGATCAGATAGACGGTGTTGCGCCCTCGCTTGGCGCCCTTCTCGCCGTCGTGATAGGTCGGAAGGCCGATGACGCTGACCCCGGCCACCTCGTACTCACCCGGCCCGCGCACCTCGTAAGCGCCGTCGCGCACCACCTGCGTGTAGCTGTGGTCTTCGTGGTCGTGGCTCACGGTGACGAGGTCCGCGTCCATGCGCGCCAGCTTCAGGCCGATCGTGGGCGGGTAGGGGTCTGTGACCACCGCCGCGCCGCGGCCGCGCAGCCGGAAGCAGGCGTGTCCGAGCCAGGTGACGTCCAAGTGCCTTCTCCTTACATCCGTTCGGGCGCCGAGACCCCGATCAGGTCCAGCGCGGTCTTCAAAGTGTGACGCGCCGCCCGGCACAGCTCCAGCCTCGCCCTGGTCAGCTCAGGGTCGTCGACCACGACGCGGTGCTCGCTCTGCGCGTTGCCCGCGTGGTAGAAGCGGTGGATCGCCGTCGCGAGGTCCTGCACGTAATAAGGAATGCGGTGCGGCTCGATCGTCGTGGTCGCGTCCTCGACCACGTCTGGCCAGAACGCCAATTGGCGCGCCACCTCGAGCTCCCACGGCTGGATGAGCAGAGAGACATCGGCCTTTTCCGGCAGCCGCGGATGACGCTCGCTCGCGGTTATCTCGACGTTCGACAGTCGGGCGTGCGCGTACTGCGCGTAGTAGACGGGATTCTCATTGCCCTGCGTGACCGCGAGCTCGAGGTCGAACTCGATGGTGGTGTCCGGCGACCGGAGCAGGTAGAAGTAGCGCACGGCGTCGCTTCCGACGCGATCGACCAGCTCATCCAGCGTGACGAAGCGTCCTGCGCGCTTCGACATCTTGCCTTCTTTGAGGTTGACCATCTGGTGCAGGATGATCACGAGCTTCTGCGGGTCGATGCCGAGCGCCGCCGCGGCCGACTTCATTCGCGGGACGTAACCGTGATGGTCCGCCCCCCACACCTCGACCACCCGGTTGTAGCCGCGGACCTCGAAGCGGCTGAGCAGATAACCGAGGTCGGAGGCGAAATACGTGGGTTGTCCGGTCGAGCGGATCACGACCCGGTCCTCTTCCTCGACTTCCTGTGGATCGCCGAACCACAGCGCTCCGTCCTTCTCCTTCAAGTAGCCCGCTTCGCGCAGGCGCTCGATCGCCTTCTGCGGCAGGCCCGACTCCCACAGCCGGTTCTCCCAGAACCACTCGTCGTAGCGAATGTTCAACCGGGCGACGGTCGCCTTGATCCGGTCGACCATCTTCCCCAGCGCGTACATGCGCAGCTGCGCCTCGGCGTCCGTTTCGCGCAGCTGGTCGATCCCGGGAAGGTCGTGGCGGGCCATCTCGGCCAGCTCGGTGACGTAATCACCCGTGTAGCCGCCTTCCGGCGGCTCGTTGCCGTGCAGCCTCGCATAGACCGAGGCGCCGAACCGGCGCGTCTGCGTGTTGTCCGAGTTCACGTAGTACTCGCGCTGAATCCGGTGGCCGGTGAACTCGAGCACGCGGCAGATCGAGTCGCCAAGGATGGTGCCGCGGCCGTGGCCGATGTGCAGCGGACCCGTGGGGTTGATGCTCGCGAACTCGACCTGGAGGCGTTCGCCTTGACCGATGTCTCGCGCGCCGTAGCCGGGCTGGATCCGCGCGACCAGACGCTGGAGCCACCCGTCGGTGAATCGGAAGTTCACATACCCTCCGGCCGGCTCCGCCTTCACTGCTCCATCGGGGACCGCGATCGTTTCGGCGAGTCGAACCGCGATCGCCTTCGGGTCCTGGCGCAGCGAGCGCGCGAGCTTGAGCCCCGCGGAGCTCGCGTAGTCGCCGTGCTCGGGAACCTTGGCCCGGCCCAGCTCCAGGTCGGGTATGTCGCCGGTCACGCCCAGCTTGCGAACCGCTTCGACCAGGGCCGCCTCGATCGTCTCCCGCACGCCACCGGACGGCACTGAGGCCATCAGCAGGCGGGGTGGTGTGCGGAGAGGGTGAGCTCCGCCTGAGTGGACGAGCCGTTCCGCGTGTAGGTCACGGTAACGCGCTGGTTGGCGTGAAACCGCGATCGCAGCAGGAGCGAGAGCGGGTGGGCGGCGTCGATACGGACGTCGTCCAACTGGGTGATGACGTCGCCTGCCTTAAGGCCCGCCGCCGCGGCCGGGCCGGACTTGTCCAGCACGACGACCTGACTGCCCTCAGGCAGTCCGGTGAGTGCCGCAGACTCGGGTGTGATGTCGATCGTCGTCGCCCCAACGGTGGGCACCGCCACCTGTCCGCTCTGCAGCATCTGCTGCACGTCGTCCTGGATGTCGGCGACGTTGAGGCCGAAACCGGCGCCGCTCGACGACGACTCCATCGCGATGCCGATGACCTGGCTCTGGACGTTGAGCAGAGGGCCGCCGGCAGTGCCTCCGTCGATCACGGCACTCGTCTGGATCGTGTCGCTGAAGTTGAGCGTCTGGGCGGCGTTGAGAGGGTCCTTGACCGAGACGACCCGGTGCATGGCGCTGACGTACCCTGGCGTGAGCGCGCCCCCGTCCACCGGCCCGCCTACGGCAACTATGACCTCGCCTTGCACGAGGGCGGTCGGGTCGGCGAAGGCGAGGGTGGGCAGACCGCTGACCTTGTCGATCTTGACCACGGCGACCCCGGTCTCGCAGTCGTAATCGATCAGTCGCGCCTGGTGCGTCTTCGAGTCGCCCGGGATGAGGACTGTCAGCGCGGTGGCGCCGGCGATCACGTTGATGCTGGTCACGATGTAGCCGTCGCTGGTCGCCAGGTATCCCGAGCCGCGGACGAGCGCCGGCTGCTGCTGGGTGACGACGCTGACCACGGCCGGCCGCGCCTGAGCGGCGGCCTGCACGATGGCCGAATCCTGGGCAAGCGTGATGCCCGGGCGCAGGTTGACCTGCTGAGGGTTCGGGGGGGACTCAATCCGGAGGATGGCCAGGGTCACGCCGGTGGCGACGAGCGCGGTGACGAGAAGCCCGGCCGCAATCGCCAGGATGGGTCGCATGAGAGGTGATGTTAGGTGCGGACGCGCCTAGCGATTCGTAGGGTCGATCGGGTACCAGGTCATGACGAGCTGGCGGTTCGGCTCGAATCCGGCCGACCGATAGAGCTTGACGGCGGTCTCGTTGTCGGGGCGGGTCCAAACGTAGGCCAGGGTGACGCGCCGTTCTGCGAAGAGGCGGACCGCCTGGCGCACGAGCATCTCGCCGATGCCTCGCCCGCGGTGCGCCTCGGCCACGTAGAGCTCCGCGACCTCTCCCTCGAGTCCCGTGCCCGGGTCGTAGAGGACGATCCAGCAGAACCCCACCACGGCGCCGATCTCATCGCGCACGGCGTAGATGACGTTCTCGCCGCGAAACATGGACGGAACCTGGGTCAGATGTCGCTCGATCTCCTCGCGCGCCAGCTGCGGATGGTCGGAGTAGTGGACCTGCTCGCCGAGGTGAAGCTCGACGAGAAGCGGCTTGATCAGGGAATAATCACCAACCGCCAAGCGCTCAACGTCGAGTGTTCGCATCCCCATCCGATGTTAGCCTAGGCCCGCGCGGCATCGACAAATTTCGACATCAAATTTGGGCGTGACCGCAGTCGATCAAAGCCGACGTAGCTCAGCTGGCAGAGCAGCCGCCTCGTAAGTGGCAGGTCGTGGGTTCGAATCCCACCGTCGGCTCCAAAGCACCGACAGCAAGAGGCAACACTCGGCGATGAGGATCGGCACCGCAAGCACAACGAGCGCCAGCTCGAGCAAGGCGTAGCCGACGACCAGGATGATGACCTGGACACCGGTGGCGCCCGAACGAACCAGCAGCCAGCCGGCGACGAAGAGCATCAGGAAGTCCTGGAAACCGAGATAGGGCGTGAACAGCAGCGATCCGAGGATCCCCACTGCCAGGACCCGCTCAAGGCTGTGGCGCTGTTGCCATGCCGCGACCACCGACACGACGAGGACCGCCACCTCTGCCACACGCAGCGGCCATCCCAGACCCAGGGGACCGGAGATCGAGTAGCGCCGCGTGATGTCCCATGCCGAGGACTGAGTCTGGGCGAGGATGTCGAGGTACCTCCTGACACCGTCGCCGCCCAGCAGGACCAGTGCGACCACGCCGATCACCACCGATGCCACCAGCCAGGACGCAAACATCTTCCGGTAGCCGGCCACGAGCAATGCGACGGGTACCAGGAGCGCCAGCTGCGGCTTCAGGACCAACAGGCTCAACGCAAGCCCTGCCATCAGCGGGCGGCCGGCCCGGCTCAGCCACCACGCGGAGGCCACCGCAGCCGCGACGAGAGCGCCGGGCTGGCCGACCATCACGCCGAAGGCGACGGGAAAGACACCCAGCCACAGAAGCAGGTGAGCGGCTTTGACCAGACCCTCGCCAGGTGCGAGGAGATACCAGGTCCACAGCAAGGCGCCGATCAGAAGCGCGGTCCAGATCACAAGGGCCGCCAGGAACGGCAGGGCGGTCAGAGGCGTGACCAGCCACGCGAGTGGTGGCGGCGAGATGAAGGGCTGAACGTTGAAGCCCTCCCCAAGGCGAAGGATCTCCAGCCGCTGAGCCGAGAGGTCGTAGAGCCGTCCGTAGCCTTCGCGCAACCCGAGGTCGGCGGCCGCATAGGCCAGGCGGAAGTCATTGCGCACGGCGTACGCCGCGAGGAATCCCGGTGCGACGACAGCGAGGTCCCAGGCCGTGACCATGGCCCCGACCATCACCCCCGCCACGGCCCAGAGGCGAGTCCGCTCGCGGAAGTAGTCACCCATGGCCAGGCAAAAAATAAGGGCTCGGACCCAGGTCCGAGCCCTCACGCGGGATCTATTTAGTTGACTTCGCGGTAATCCGCGTCGACCACGTCTCCTTCTTTCTTCTGTTCGCCCGGGGCATTTGCGGTGCCATCGCCGGCGGGTGCGCCTGCCGGCTTCCCGGCCTCCTGGTAGATGTGCTGGCCGATCTTCTGGAGCGATTCGTTGAAGTCGTCCATCTTCTGCTGCAAGTCCTTGGTGTCGTTCCCCTTGGCCGCGGTCTTCAACGCCTCGAGCTTGGTGTTGACCTCGCTCTTGACGTCCTCGGGAATCCGAGCCTCGTTTTCCTTGATGACCTTCTCGGCCTGGTGGATCATGTGGTCCGCCTGGTTGCGGAGCTCAACTTCCTCGCGCTTTGCCCGGTCCTCGGCGGAGTGCGCCTCGGCCTCCTTGACCATCCGGTCGACCTCGTCCTTGTTGAGGGTCGAGGACGCCGTGATCGTCACGGACTGTTCGCGTCCGGTGCCCTTGTCCTGAGCCTTCACGTTGAGGATGCCGTTGGCGTCGAGGTCGAACGTGACCTCGATCTGCGGCATGCCCCGCGGCGCGGGCGCAATCCCGTCCAGGTGGAAGCGTCCCAGCGTCCGGTTGTCGCGCGCCATCTCACGCTCGCCCTGCAGGACGTGCACCTCGACGGACGTCTGGTTGTCCGCCGCGGTCGAGAACACCTGCGAGCGAGAGGTCGGGATCGTCGTGTTGCGGTCGATGAGCTTGGTCATGACTCCGCCGAGGGTTTCGACGCCCAGGGAAAGGGGCGTCACGTCCAGGAGCAGGATGTCCTTGACCTCGCCCTTTAGCACTCCGGCCTGGATCGCGGCGCCGATGGCCACGACCTCGTCCGGGTTGACGCCCTTGTGCGGCTCCTTGCCGCCGAGCAAGCCCTTGACGAGCTGCTGGATGATCGGCATGCGCGTCGCGCCACCGACCAGGACAACCTCGTCGATCTGCTGCGGGGTCAGGTTCGCGTCCTTCAGGGCCGACAGGAACGGGCCGCGGGTCCGCTCCGTCAGGTCCGCGGTCAGCGACTCGAACTTGGCGCGGGTGAGCGTCATCTCGAGGTGCTTGGGACCGGTCTGGTCCGCGGTGATGAACGGCAGGTTGATCGTCGTCTCGAGCCGGCTCGAGAGCTCGATCTTCGCCCGCTCGGCGGCCTCGGTAAGGCGCTGCAGTGCCTGGCGGTCGGTCTTCAGGTCGATGCCGTTCTGCTTCTTGAACTCGTCGGCGAGCCAGTCGACGATCCGGCGGTCGTAGTCGTCGCCGCCGAGGTGGGTGTCGCCGTTGGTGGACTTGACCTCGAACACGCCGTCGCCGACGTCGAGAACGGATACGTCGAAGGTGCCACCGCCAAGGTCGAAGACGAGAATGGTCTCGTTCGCCTTCTTGTCCAGGCCGTAAGCCAGGGAGGCGGCGGTCGGCTCGTTGATGATGCGCAGCACGTTGAGGCCCGCGATCTGCCCGGCGTTCTTGGTCGCCTGGCGCTGCGAGTCGTTGAAGTAAGCGGGCACGGTGATGACCGCGTCGGTCACCTTCTCGCCGAGGTACGCCTCGGCGTCAGCCTTGAGCTTCTGCAAGATCATGGCCGAGATCTCTTCGGGGGTGAACTCCTTGTTGGCGTTCGGCACGAACACCACGGCGCGGTCGTCCTTGCCCGGCTTGACCTGGTAAGGCACGATCTTTCGCTCTGAGTCCACCTCGGCGAACTTGCGGCCCATGAACCGCTTGATCGAGTAGACGGTGTTCTCAGGGTTGACGGCCGCCTGCCGGCGGGCCAGCGTGCCCACCAGCCTTTCACCGGACTTGGTGAAGGCCACGACGGAGGGTGTGGTGCGCGAACCTTCGGAGTTCGGGATGACGACAGGCTCGCCGCCTTCCATGACGGCGATGACCGAGTTGGTCGTTCCCAGGTCGATTCCTACGGTTTTTGGCATTGGTTAGCTGTTCCTCCAGGTGGGGGTTGAATTCAAAGTGATTACTTCTGATCTTCTTCCCAGCATCCGAGCCTGCAAAACGCCTGAGAACCCTAGTCTTTAGGCGATGGCGATCTACGAGCTCGACCCGGTCGACCGGATCGGGATCGCGGCCCTGGGCGAGCCGGGACAGCGGCGCTTCTTCCTCCTGGCGACGGGTTCGGGGCGCACCCTGACCCTCGCGTGCGAGAAATCGCAGGTCCAGGCCCTTCTTCTCCGCCTCAAGCAGATGCTGGAGGCGCAGAAGATCGAGCAGCCGGAGCCGGCCGGCGACCCGCCGTCCATGCAGCCAGGCGAGCCGGAATGGCAGATCGGCGAGATGGGCCTCGGCTACCACGAGGCGCGCCACATGTTCGTCCTGGTGGCGAGCCAGGCAGCGGTGGGCGAGGCCCGCGAACCCGGCGAGCAGCAGGAACTGGCGCCCGCCGAGGACGCGCCCAGCGTCCGTTTCTGGCTCAGCCCCAAGCAGGTCGTCGCGTTTTCGAAGCAGGCCGAGTCGGTGCTCACGGCGGGCCGCCCTCTCTGCCCGCGCTGTGGCCTGCCCATGGACCCGGCCGGTCACCCCTGCCCCGTGATGAATGGCGCGCGCCCCATCTTCTAAGCCGGCCGAGGCGCTCCTCCGCGAGCTGCCCGAGGTCAAGGTGCTCGGACTCCTGCACGGCGCCTCGAACTACACGTTCCTCACGCGACTCGGGCCGCACCCGCCTTCGGGCCTGCGTGCCGTGTACAAGCCCGCGCGGGGCGAGTCGCCGCTTTGGGACTTCGAGGCGGGCACGCTGTACCTGCGCGAGGTCGCGGCGTACGAGCTGAGCAAGGCCCTCGGGTGGCCTCGCATCCCGCCGACCGTGATCCGCGAGAAGGCGCCGCACGGGATCGGCGCCCTCCAGCTCTTCATCGAGGCCGATCGACGTCATTTCCTGGGCGAGCACCGGACCGGGAACGACACGTGGATTCGGATCGCGCTGTTCGACGTGATCGTCAACAACGCCGACCGCAAGTCCGGCCACTGCCTGTTCGACGCGCAGGACAACGTCTGGGTGATCGACCACGGCCTCACCTTTCACACCGACCACAAGCTCCGCACTGTGATCTGGGACTTCAGCGGGCAGCCGCTCCCGTCCGAGCTCTGCGGCGACGTGGAGCGCGGGCTGATCGACCTCGAGCGCGGTGCGCTGGCGAAATCGATGCCCGAGCTGATCGGAGCCCAGGAGATGCGCGCCTTGAAGCGGCGGATGCGCGGGGTGCTGGACCCACGCTGGCACTTCCCCAACCCGGTCTCGGCGTGGTCGATCCCCTGGCCGCCGGTGTAACCAACCAGCCTCTGCTATCGTTCCCGGGCTTCATGCGTTTGCGCGGTTCGGATCCCCACGAATTCAGAGCTTGCGCGTGAATTCGCGGGGGCCCCTAAACCTTCGGTTGAGCCCCGCCATCGTCATCCTCGCAGCCCTCGCCTCAGCCTCGGTCCTGTTCGTCATGGCGCCGCTTGCAAGAGCGGAATGCGGGACCGCCAGCTCCTCGCCATGTCCATCGCCGTCACCCAGCCCCATCCCGACCAACGCCTTCCTCTCCCTGGACGTGACCGACGGCGGCCCCAACACGCAGATCACGGTCAATGGCGGCGCCTTCCTGTCCAACGAGCCGATGACCCTCTACTGGGACCAACCGAACAAGGTCGCAGGCTCCGCGATCGCCGACCAGAACGGCAACTTCAGCGCCCCCCACATCAAGCCTTTCGCCGGAGACGCGCCGGGCGTCCACAGGCTTTGCGCGAGCGTGGCTCCAAACCCATGCGCCAACTTCACCCTGGAGGCGGCCACGACCTCACCGTTGCCATCGCCGAGCCCGAGCGCGTCTCCTTCGCCGACGCCCGAGGCCACGACGACTCCCTCCATCAGCCCGACGCCGGTCGCGGCCTCGCTGAACGGCTTCGACGTCATCTCCAAGCCGCCATTTGTGTTTCTCCCTCTTGCCGGTGCGTTCGCCATCCTGGTCTCGCTGATCTACTGGCTGTTCAGCGTGCTGCGGAGGCCGCGGCGCCTGAAGCCGCTGCCCTCGGCCGCCGTGGTGCATCGGGCTACGCGACCGGACTACAAGGCAGAGTTCGGTACGGCCCCGCCGGCCGCGGCCGAGCCTCTGCAGGAGTCGGCGTGGGCCGAGCCGATGCCACCCAGCCCCACCGACGCGCTGTCTCCCGCCACAGAGCCGCAGCCGGAGCAGGCGGCGGAACCACCCACGGCGGAGTGGGACACCGGGACGCTCGAAACCGGATGGGGCATAAGCCCGCCTCCGGACGCCGGCTACCCGGAGCTTCCGCCGCCCGACGAGCCTCCCGACCTGGGCGCGCCGGACCTGCCCGAGCCGGGCGACTAGTGGCGAGGAGACCCGGCCCAACTTAGTATTCGGCGGAGTGTCACTCCTCGAGGTGCGCGACCTGAGCGTCCGCTTTGGAGGAGTCGTGGCGCTCGACCGGGTTTCTTTCAACGTCGACGCGGGACAGGTCGTGGCGCTCATCGGTCCCAACGGCGCGGGCAAGACGACCCTCTTCAACGTCATCACGCGCGTGTACCGGCCCAGCGGCGGGACGGTGCTGGTCGACGGGCAGCCGGTGCTATCCCTCCGTCCTCACCAGGTAATCGGCCACGGCGTCGCCCGCACCTTCCAGAACGTCGCGCTGTTCCGCTCGATGACAGTGCTCGAGAACGTGCAGGTCGGCAATCACATCCAGGTGAAAACCCGCTGGCTGGAGGACGCCGTCCCGCTGCCATCCTCGATCCGCGCTGAGGCGGCGTGCCGGTCTCGTGCGCTCGAGATGATCGATTTCGTGGGCATCAGCTCGGTGGCGCACCGACAGGTCGGGGCTTTGCCGTTCGGTACTCAGAAGCGCGTCGAGCTCGCCCGCGCCCTCGTCTGCCGGCCGAGGCTGGTCCTGCTCGACGAGCCCGCCGGAGGAATCAGCCACGAAGAGGTCGATTCGATTTCGAAGCTCCTCCGCCGCGTGCACACCGAGCTTGGCGTGACGATGCTGCTGGTCGAGCACCACATGACCTTCGTGATGGGGATCTCCGACCGGGTGGTGGTCCTCGACTTCGGGCGGAAGATCGCCGAGGGCGCGCCCGCCGAGGTGCAGCGCAACCCGGCAGTGATCGAAGCCTACCTGGGGGCGGCGTGAGCGCCCTCCTCGAGCTGGAAGGGGTGCACGCGGGGTACGGCCCGACGTCCGTCCTCCACGGCGTATCCCTGGAGGTGCCCGAGGGCGGCGCGGTATCGCTGCTGGGCGCGAACGGAGCGGGCAAGACCACAACGCTGCGCGCGATCACCGGCGGCGTTCATTGGACCGGGAACATCCAGTTTGACGGCCGTCCGCTGCATCGCATGTCCACCGAACAGATCGTGCGCCGGGGCATCGCCCACGTTCCCGAGGGCCGTGGGATCTGCACCGAGCTGACCGTCGACGAAAACCTCAAGCTCGGCGCGCACCGGCGCCACAACGATGCTGACCTGCGCAAGGACTACGACCGCGTCTTCGCCTACTTCCCCGTGCTCAAGGAAAGGCGCCGCCTGTCGGCGAGCACTCTGTCTGGCGGTGAGCAGCAGATGCTCGCGCTCGCCCGCGCGCTGCTCATGAAGCCTCGCCTGATGCTCCTCGACGAACCGTCCCTCGGCCTGGCGCCGATCGTCGTTCGCGCGATCTTCGAGATCATCCGGACGATCAATCGCGAGAACAAGGTCGCGGTCCTGCTGGTCGAGCAGAATGCGCGGATTGCGCTCGAGCTGTCCTCCCACGCCTATGTTCTCGAGGTCGGCCGTGTCGCGGTCGAAGGCGAGAGCGCCGAGCTGCAAGGCAACGAGTCCGTGCGCCGTTCGTACCTCGGTTACTAGCGCGATGCAGGAGCTTTTCCAGCTCATCGTCAGCGGGCTGGCCACCGGCGGGGTCTTCGCCAGCCTCGCCTTGGCACTGGTCCTGATCTACAACGCGATGGGTATTGTCAATTTCGCCCAGGGCGAAATGGCGATGTTCGCCACCTTCATCGCCTTCACGTTGATCAGCCGCGGCATCAGCTACTGGATCGCGGTCCCGGTCACTCTGGTGATCGCCTTCGGGGGCGGCATCGCGATCCAGCGCCTCGTGATCCGCCCCGTCGAGCGGGCGCCTGTACTGACTCTCGTCATCATCACCCTTGGGCTGGCGACGCTGATCAACGGCCTGGCCGGCGTCTTGTTCGGATACATCCCCCGAGCGTTCGACAGCCCGTTCCCACCGTCCAGCTATGGCGTGTTCGGAGTCTATGTCGGCTATCAGGACCTCGGCGTGATCGCCATGTCCGGCGTGGTGCTGCTGGCCGTCTACCTGCTGCTGCAGCGCACCACGGTCGGCCTGACCATGCGCGCCGCCTCGCACCATCCAGAAGCCAGCCGGCTGCTCGGCGTCTCTGTCAGCTGGATGCTTGCCCTCGGCTGGGGTCTCGCCGCCGCGGTCGGCGCTGTGTCGGGGATCATGGTCGCCCCAGTCCTCTTGCTCGAGCCGGACATGATGCAGACGACGATCATCTACGCCTTCGCCGCTGCCGTCCTGGGCGGCATCGAGAGCCCTCTCGGCGCGGTCGTCGGCGGGCTGGTGGTCGGCGTAACGGTGAACCTTGTCGGCGTCTACGTGCCGTTTGTCGGCGGCGACCTACAGCTCGCTGTCGCGCTGGCGATCATCGTCGCTGTCCTGGTCATCAGGCCCAACGGCCTGTTCGGCCGGGCGAGCTCACGTCGTGTCTAGCGTCCTGCGGCACCGGATCCGCAGCGTGCCGCCGCGATACGCGCTGGTTGGGATCGTGGTGCTGCTTCTTGCCGGCCTGCCGACCGTGATCAGCAGCTATCTCACCAGCGAGTGGGCCCAAGCCCTGATCCTGGCGATCGCGATCATGGGTCTGAACATCCTCATCGGCTACAGCGGCCAGCTTTCGCTCGGGCATGGCGCGTTCATGGCGCTCGGCGCGTACGTCTCGGCGATCATGGCCCGTCACTACCACGTCGACTACCTGGTCACCATCCCCATCGCGGGCATCCTGACCGGCGGGGTGGGCTTTCTCTTCGGCGTCCCGGCTCTTCGCCTCTCGGCCCTCTACCTCGCCCTCGCCACTTTCGCGCTTGCGGTCGTTGCGCCGAGCCTGATCAAGAGGCCGAAAGACCTGACCGGCGGCGTGCAGGGCTTGCTCCTGGTCCAACCCGACCCACCGCAGCCCGCGAAGGACGTGTTCGCCGCGATCACAGGCACGGCGATGACAACCGACCAGTGGATCTACTACATCACCCTTTTCTGTGCGCTGATCCTGTTCTGGCTCGCGTGGAACCTGCTGCGTCTCCGACCAGGGCGCGCGATGCGTGCCATCCGCGACGGCGAGGTAGCGGCCGCGGCCTCGGGGATCAACGTAGCCGGCTACAAGACGCTCGCCTTCGGCGTCTCCGCCTTCTACGCCGGCATTGCCGGGTCGCTCTTGGGACTGGCCTCCGGCTTCATTAGCCCCGACACCTTCCCGGTCTCGCTGTCGATCCAGCTCCTGGTTGGCGGGGTGATCGGCGGTCTGGCGACCATCCCCGGGCCGCTGGTGGGCGCGATCTTTGCCTACTTCCTCCCCATCGAATCCGACCAGTGGGCGCCGGGCCAGTCATGGATCCCGAGCCAGGTCGCCACCGTCATCCACAACGCCGGGCCGGCGGTGAGCTATGGCGCCCTCCTGATCCTGATCATGATCTTCGCGCCCAACGGCATCGTCGGCCTGGCCTACAGCGGCTACGCCTTGCTTCGCCGCAGGCTTCGAGGGGCCGGCGATCGGGAGACTGGACATGTACCGCCAGATCCCCAGACTGTTTAAATAGCTAGTCATTAAAGCGGGAGGAATTTCTATGGCACAAAGTGGACCACGCCTGGCCGCAGTGGCGGCTGTTCTTGTCTCCTTGGTTGCCTGCGGAGGTTCCGCCACCCCCGCTCCCCAGACCGACGTCGGCATCACCAGTAACTCGATCCTGCTCGGCAATACCATCGATCAGACGGGCCCGGCCAAGCTGTACGCGACCATCGCGCCCGCCCAGCAGGCCTACTTCACGTACATCAACAACCAGGGGGGCGTGAACGGCCGCCAGATCACGTTCAAGGTCCTCAACGACGAGTACAACGGGGCCAAGACCCTGCCGCTCACCAAGCAGCTCGTCGAGTCGGACCAGGTGTTCGCCATCTTCGGCGGCCTGGGCACCCAGACACAGACGTCGGTGCGTGACTACATGAACAGCAAGAAGGTGCCGCAGCTCTTCGTCACGACGGGCGCGACCACCTTCGATCTTGATTACAACGCAAACAAGTGGACCATAGGCTGGCAGCCGCCCTACCAGGGTGAGTCGCGCATTTATGCCAAGGACGTGGTTCAAAAGCACCCGAACGCGAAGATCGGCGTCCTCTATCAGAACGACGACTACGGACTGGACTATCTGAAGGGCCTCACCGACGGACTTGGCCCCAATGTTTCAATCACCAAGCAGAGCTTCGACGTCACCGCGGCGAACGCGTTTCCCCAGCTCACACAGCTGCACGCGGCGAACGTTGACACCCTGTTCCTGTTCAGCACTCCCGCGTTCACGATCGCCGAGCTCATCTACATAACCGTCGGCCTTCACTGGGAGCCCACGATCTACCTCAACTCGGTCTCCAACGCTCAGGTATTCATGGGTGTCGCAAAATCGAGAGGGGCCGCGCTGAAGAACGTCACGAGCGTCGCCTACCTCAAGGACCCGACCGATCCCCAGTGGGCAAGCGACTCGGGCATGCAGCTCTACAAGACCATCATCGCGAACTGCTCAACGTGTGATCCCAACAACGGGCTCAACATCTACGGGGTGGCCGAGGCGTACACCATGGTCGACGTCCTGAAGCAGGCAGGCACCAACATGACGCGCAGCAACGTTATGAACATCGCCGCCAACCAGCTCAACGAGACGAACCCGTTCTTGCTTCCCGGCGTCAAGGTGAAGACCAGCTCCAGCGACCACTTCCCGATCATGCAGGAGCAGACGATCACCTGGAGCGGCACGGGCTGGACCCTGTCGGCCGGCGGCCTGATCGACGAGCGGGGAACCATCAAGTAGTCACAAGGATCACGAAAGGCCTGCGGCCTTACTGGCTGCAGGCCTACCTTCTCCTCTACACCCCTCTCGGTCTTCTCGGGGACAGCCACGTCACCGCCCTGTGGCAGCAGTACCTGCTGGGTGTCCTCACGTTCGCGGCGTTGATTCTCGCTTCGCTCAAGGTGCCCCGGGAGCAGCGGGTCCAGGTCTGGACCTGCGTCGCGGTCGCCACGGGCTTTGAGATCTTCAGCTCCCTCGTGTGGGGCATCTACCGCTACCGACTGCACAACGTGCCCCTGTTCGTCCCACCGGGACATGGCATGGTGTACCTGTTCGGCCTCCTGGCCATCCAGACGCCGATCGTCCGCCAGTACGGCCGCCGCGTGGCGTACGCGGTGCTCGGGGGAGCGAGCGTATGGGCGGCTGCCGGCCTGACTCTCTTGCCACTTGTCACGGGTCGCGTCGACGTGCAAGGGGCGCTTTGTCTTCCGGTGTTCGCGTTCTTCCTGCTCCGCTCGCCGCGCTGGCCGCTGTTCGCCGCGATCTTCATCATCGTGAGCGAGCTCGAGATCTGCGGCACGTCCTTCGGCAACTGGTACTGGATGCCGGTCGCGCCCTGGACGCACATCCCCTCTGGCAACCCGCCGTCGGTGATCGCGGCGGGCTACTGCATCATCGACGCGACGGTGCTGATGGCGCTCTGGGTCTACAGCGTCGGCTGGAAGACCATCAAGACGAGGATGAGCACGACGATCAGGGCGAATACACCCCCAAGCATGCGGTTCCGATTGATCAAGCTCGAGAACTCTGGAGAGGTCGTGTCTCCCGCGTCGACGACGGCGATCAACTTCCGCAGCAGCGGCGAGTAGAGCCCCACTGCGACGACGACGAGCGCCACAAAAAGCACCAAGGCAAGGATGATCCACAGCGATTTGATCGAAAAGTGGCCGGCTATCAACATCAGCGCCCCGGTGAGCAAAAGCACGCCATAAGCAGGGTTGGCGATGCGGTCGTCGATGAACTTGATGCCCTTGAGCGCGAACCCGAGATGCGCCGGTTCCGACTGCGAGCGCGCGTTCCATACCCCGTAGGTGATGTTCGCGCCGACCGCAGTGATTGCGGCGGCGATGTGGATGAACTTCAGGACCAGATAGAAGGAGAACATCAGCCGAGCGCGACTGTAGCCGTCCCAACCGTGGTCCGCTTCCCGGTGTCGTCCTCGCCCCACACCTCGAGCTCCACGTCTTTTCCGTCGACTCGCGTGACACGGCCGCGGCACCGATAGGGACCGCCGGGCACGTCCACCCCTCGGTAGCTCACCTCGAACGTCGTCAGCGTTCCCTGATCGCCAAGCCAGTCGGTCACGAGCTGCCCGAGGAAGGCGGCCTTGAGCAGGCCGTGGAGGATGACCCCCGGCAGGCCGACGCCCTGCGCGTAGGCCTGGTCGTAGTGGATCTCGTAGAAGTCGCCCTGCGCGCCCGCGTACTGGACGAGCTGGCGCGTCGTCGGATGCTTGACCAGCTCGGGCAGCTCCTGGCCGACCGCGACGTTCATCTGCGGATCATCGTCCCGCGCAGCCGCGCCACAAGCTCCCGGCGCTGATTCGCGTAGGCGGTCTCGAAGATGATGAACAGCAGGTTGCCCGTGGAGCCGGACTTCTCGTAGACGTCGGCGATCCGGCCGGTGGCCGTGATCGTGTCGCCGATCTTCACGGGCGCGAAGTATTCGAACCGGTTGCCCCCATTCAGCCAGCCCTTGCCGTACGCCTCGGCCTCGGCCAGGTGGGCGGACACCGGCGCGAGCGCGACCAGGAAGGTCGGCGGGACCTCACGCTGCCACCGCGGGTTGGGATCCCCGATCGCCTGCACGAATCTCCGCACGTGTCCAGCCTCCACCGGCGCGGACACCGATTCGCCGTCGAGGCCGATGCGGGCGCGCAAGCGATCGACGACCGATGCCGTGGTGGTCATCTTCCGCGCGGAAGGCCGAGCACGCGCTCGGCGATGATGTTGCGCTGGATCTCGGAGGAGCCGGCGTAGATCGTCTCCGCCTGCGCCCACATCCAGCCGAACTGCCAGCGACCATCCTCGATCGCGAACGCCGATTGCGGCGCTAGCGCGCCGTACATGCCCTCGACGCCCACCGCCGCCTCCTGCAGGCGTTTGTCCATCTCGCTCCAGTAGAGCTTGGTCACGCTGGCCTCGGGTCCCGGAGCGTGACCTTGCTGAGCCCGGGTCAGGCTGCGAAGCCCGATCAGGCGAAACACGTGCGCCTCGATCTGCGCCTGGGCGATGCGCTGGCGCGTCGACGGGTCGGATCCCGCGCCTCGCTCCCGAGCCAACGCCGCCAATTCGGCGACGGCGCGCTCGAACCGCGCGGCCTGGGCGAGGCCTCCGCGCTCGAACCCGAAAACCGTCATCGCGATCTTCCAGCCATCGCCCGGCCGGCCGACGAGGTCGCGCTCGTCGACCTCCGCATTCGAAAGGAAGACCTCGCAGAACTCGCCGCCTCCGGTCATCTGCTTGATCCGCCGCACCTCGACCCCGGGTTGCTCCATGTCGAGGAGGAAGAAACCGATCCCCCGGTGCGCCTCGGCCTCGGGATCGGTGCGTGCGAGCAGGAAGCTCTTCTGCGAGTAGTGCGCGCCGCTCGACCACGTCTTCTGGCCATTGAGCACCCATTTCCCATTTCGTTTCTCCGCCCGGGCGCGCAGGCCGGCGAGGTCGCTCCCGGCATCCGGCTCGCTGAAGCCCTGGCAGCAGATCAGGTCGCCGCTCAGGATCTTCTCCACGTACGCGTCCTTCTGCCAGTCGCTGCCGTGGACGAGGAGGGTCGGTGCGAGCAGGGTCACGCCCAGCCGTCCGAGAATGCCCGGAGCGCCCGCCTTCGCCAGCTCCTCCTGGTAGATGGCCTGCATCACCGGGGTCGCGCCGCGGCCGCCCGCAGCGACCGGCCAGCCGAGCTTCAGCCAACCGCCCTCAAAGAGGCGCCGCTGCCAGTCGCGCTGGATCTGGGTTTCCTCTTCCTGCTCCTCGCGGTACCCGCCCGCGCCGCGGTGGCGCCACTCTGCGGGGAGGTTCTGTTCAAGCCACGTTCGAATCTCGCGCCGGAACGATTCTTCCTCCGCCGTGAAGCCGAGATCCACGATTCGAGGATATCCATTTCGGGGAAACTGGAAGTGATGGCATCGGAAGTGCTCTGCGGCCGCTGCGGCGCCCTGCTCACGAATCCGACGGCGCCGTGTCCCCGATGTGGCGCGCCTGCCTCAGGCGCGTATTACGGAGCTCAGCCCTCGCGGGGCAAGAATCCGCTGGCTGCCGCGGCCCTCGCGATCGTCCCGGGATGCGGCCACTTCTACCTGGGCCACAACCTGAAGGGGATCGGCTTTCTCGTCGGCATCGTCGGCTTCCAGATCTTCGACCTGGGCCTTGACGCGAGCGTGATCGGACTGTCGCTCGGCGTGCCGCTCGAGCTCGGCCCGTTCGGCCTCTGGATGTTCAGCATCGTCGACGCCTACCGGACCGCCAGGAACGAACCCCCCCGCGCCGGCTAACCCCCGCTAGCTCGCCTTTCGCTTCCGCGTGGTGGTCGCCTTGCGGCGCCGACCGTTGGCCGAGGCCGTCGTGGTTCGCCTGCGGCGCTTCTTGGTCCCGTTCAGGGCTCGCTGCACGCGCCGCGAGATGGTCCGCAGCCCGCGCTCTACGCTCGTCCCTGCCGAGGATTTGCTTGCTCGCTTGGAGAGCTTCTCGACCTGGCTCTGCAATTTGCGGTTCTTGCTGATGAGCTCGGCCACCATCGCATTGAGCTGACCGACTAGATCACCTGCTCCTGCGCGCTTGCGTCGCGTTGTCGTAGCTCGGTTCTTGCTGCCGGGCGGACGTCCGCGGCGGCGCGGTGCATTCTGCTGTGCTTCCTCTGGTGCCATTTCCACTCCTGCCAAGAAATAAATCGGGTGCGGTGCCAAATAATAACCGCACCCGATTGAAAGTTTTTTTAAGGCTTACGCGGCGACGAGCAATTGCTGCCTGGAAAGACTCTTCAATCCCTCGCGTGCAAGTTCATGCGCAGGATTCGCTTTACGACTCACATAACGGACGACGCGCCAACCACGACGGCACCGATCGCGAACTTCGTGCACTGCGAGGCGAAAGCTGTCGCTCGACGGCATGCGGCTGCGGACCACCGGAGCGCAATCCGTGCGCACTATCACGCGGTGATAGGGCCACCGCGCGGCGGCGAGATCCAGCGCACCGGCGCAGACATGCGCTTCCAGCTGAGCCGATCCACCCACATGCGAAAAGCCGAACGACTCCGTGTAGACGGCCCGACCTCTAACAAAAACGGCCAGGCCACATCCGGCCCGGCCGTGCTTGTCGAGAGCGGCGTCCACGTAGATCACCAGGCACTCCCGCAAACTGCATTCCTCCCGTTTTGGCGGTATTTCCCTCATGGAGAGCCCACCAGGATTTCGCTAGAGCCTAACACGATGTTGCGCGCTTGTCCCCACGCAAATACAACATGTGGGGTTAGTCGATAATCCCCACGAACTCAGAGCCTTCGGCGTGAGTTCGTTGGGACCCCTTTTTAAACAGGCGGCAGTTCGGTCCCCATCGCGTGGTAGCCACCGTCGACGTGTAGAAGCTCGCCCGTGGTCATGTTCAGGTGCTCGGATAGAAGAACGCAGACCGCCCTCCCAACCGGTGATTTGTCTTGCAGGCTCCAGCCGAGAGGGGCTCTTTTTTCCCAGACCTCTTCGAAGTCCTTGAAGCCCGGGATGCCGCTTGCGGCCAGCGTGGCCAGCGGGCCGGCGCACACAGCGTTGACGCGGATCTTGTAGCGCCCCAGGTCCCGTGCCAGGTATCTCGTCACCGACTCCAACGCAGCCTTGGAGACGCCCATCCAGTCGTACTTGGGCCACGCCTGGGTGGAATTGTCGAAATCGAGCGTGACCATCGATCCACCGTGCTCCTTCATGAGTGGCAGAAATCCACTTGCCAATTCTTTGAATGAAAAAGCACTGACCTGCAACGCGGTTGCGACGCTCTCCCACGGTGTGTGCAGGAAGTTACCACCCAGAGCGTCGGGCGGCGCGTACGCGACCGAATGGACGAGCCCATCCAGCCGGTCCCATCGCTTCGAGGTTTCCTTCAATGCGTTGGCGATGTCGGCCGGCTTGGTCACGTCCATCTCGAGAATTTCGGGCACTGGGTCGAGCTTTTTCGCCGTCATCTGCGTGATGGTCATCATCCGGCCGAAGCTCGTGAGCAGGATCTCAGCGCCCTGTCGCTGCGCTTCCTGCGCGATGGAATAGCCGATGCTGCGCCGATCTGACATCCCGGCGATGAGGACTCGCTTCCCTTGCAGGATCATGTCGTGATAACTCTAAAGCGAGGCTACGGTTCTGGGCCGATCGCGACCGGTGCGTCCCGCCGTGACCAGTCGCTCCAGGCGCCGGCGTACAGCCGCCCGTTGGCGATCCCGGCGACCTCCATCGCGAGCAGGTGATGGCACGCGTTGACACCGGACCCGCAGTACACGACCGCGCCGCCCGTCGCGCCGAGCTCCTCGTAGCGCCGCCGCAGGTCGCCCGAAGACTTGAACCGGCCATCCGGCCCCAGGTTGCCGGCGTAGGGCGCGCTCAGGGCGCCGGGTATGTGACCTGCCTTCGGGTCGATGGGTTCGGTTTCGCCCCGGTACCTCTCCCCCGCCCTCGCGTCGAGAACCGGCACGTCGCGAATTGCGCGAACTGTTTCGAAATCGACGACCCGTCGCGCGTCAGGTGCGCGTGCCTGCAACTCGCCAGGCCGGACATCTCGCACTTCGGTCTCGAGCGGTTCACCCCACGCCTGCAGGCCGCCGTCGAGCACCGCCTGGGCGGCGTGGCCGAAGTAACCGAGCAGGAACCAGAGCCGTGCCGCCACCGATCCGCCCGTGTCGTCGTACACGACGACGGACGTCGTGGGGCCGACGCCCGCCTTGCGCATCTCGCCCTCGAACTGCGCCGCGGTGGGCAGCGGATGCCGGCCTGCTCCGTCCTTGCCCGTGATCGACTCGAGGTCGACGAAGACGGCGCCCGGGATATGGCCCCGTTCGTACTCCTGGCGTCCGTTGCGGCCCTGCAGGTACCAGCGGAAGTCGATCACGCGGATGTCGGGGTCGTGGACGTGTTCGCGAAGCCAGCCGGCCTCCACCAGCGGTCCGAACCGCTTTGTCATCACGTTTCTACGACACGGGTGTCGTGGCAGAAATGCACCGTGTGCGGGTGCGATTCGTGCAGCTTCTTCAGCGACCGCGTCCACTGGTGGCGATCGGCATGCTGGCCGGGCCACGACGACAGGTCCGCCCTGTCCGCCTCTCGGTAGATGTCCGCCGTGTAGGCGGCGTCACCGATCATCACGGCGACGCCGCCGTCGGCCTCGACGAACACGCTCTGGTGGCCAACGGTATGCCCGGGGGTGGCGACGACACGCACACCCTCAGCGACGTCCGCGTCGCCGTCGAGAAGCTCGAATCGCGCCCCGGCGAAATCGAACCACTCCGCGGTCGTCTTCTCATCGCGGCGCGCTCGCTCCAGCTCGGCGCGCTGGATGTAGAACGGCGCGTGCTTGAACACAGCGTTCTGGCCGCAATGGTCGAAGTGGAGGTGGCTGTTGATCACGATCTTCACGTCGGCCGGGCTCAGATCGTGCTCGGCGAGCGCGTCAGCGGCATGGCGGTTCACCACCTTCCACTCCTGGACCAGCTCGGTCGGCCAGCCGACGCCGGTATCGACGAGGATCGCGCCCGCTCGTGGATGCTTGATGACGAACCCGTGCACGGGTATGTGGTTCAAGGCGTCGATGCGGGCCAGGTGGAGGCGGACGATCTCCAGGCTCAAGGAAGGTAGGGCGACACGGCGAAGACGGCGAAGAGCAGAGCGAGGTAGACCATAGAGTAGGTCCACAGCCGCCGCGTCCATCGCTTGCCCTCGAGATCGAGCAGCGTGATTCCGACCAGGCCCATCCCAAGCACGATCGCGCCCGCCAGGTAGACAGCGCCGGCCGCGCCGGTGAAGAAAGGAACGAGGCTCACGGCCACCGTGAGCACCGCGTACACGACGCTCTGGCGCTTGGTCGACTGCTCACCTGCGACGACCGGCAGCATCGGCACGTTGGCCCGCGCGTAATCATTCTTGAGCATCTGCGCCAGCGCCCAGAAGTGTGGCGGTGTCCAGAAGAGGACCACACCGAAGAAGGCCAGCGCTGTCAGATCCAGCCGTCCACTCGCGGCGGCCCAGCCGACCAGTGGCGGCATCGCGCCCGCGGCGCCTCCGATGACGATGTTTTGCGGCGTCGACCGCTTCAGCCAGATCGTGTAGATGAAGACATAGATGAGCGTTCCGGTCAGGTCGAGTGCCGCGGCGAGCAAATTGGCACCCGCCCACAGCACCGCAAACGCAACGACGTTGAGTCCGATGCCGAGCGCGAGCGCGTGCCACGGCGGGATGCGACCGGCGGGTAGTGGTCGACGGCGAGTTCGGGTCATCGCCGCATCGATGTCCCGGTCGAACCACATGTTGATTGCGTTTGCGCCGCCTGCGGCGCACGTGACCCCGATGAACACAGCAGCCACCGCGATCACGCCCGGATGGCCGTGCGCCGCGGGCAGCATCACGCCCACCGCCGTCGCGTCGAGCAGCACCACGATCCGCAGCTTGAGGAGGCTGAGATAGTCGCGCAGCGTGGCGCCGATGGACCTCGACTGCGCTTGAGTGCCGGCGACGCTCACGCTGATCCCCTCTCCACCGCGAGGCGCGAGAGCGCCGTATCGGAGTCCGTCCTCGGCTGGGCCAAGAGCGCCATCAGCAGCACGCCGGCCCAGACCAGTGTCGCGATGGCGACGTGCAGCCCATTGAACAATCCGGCGTCCGTCAATGCGGCGCCTGCGCCGATCGCGACCTGCAGGGCGAACACTGCAAGCGTTGCGATCGCGGCCGGACGCAGCGTTTCCTGTCGCATCGCAGAGGTCGCCACGTAGACGATGAGGATTCCGATCACCAGGACCCCGCCACGGTGAAGCATGGTGAACGCGTTGGCGCCGGCGAAGTCGAGTGAGAGGCCTCCCCCGCACAGCGGCCACGAGTGGCAGGTTTGATCGGCCTTGCTCGCCACCACTGCGGACCCGGTGAGGAGCAGCACGTACGTCGCTGCGGCCGCCAGCGCGGTAGAGCGCCTGAGGCCTGGCACCCCGGGCGACGCCGGCAGCGACATGACCGCGGCGCCGAGGAGAACGCCCAGGATGATCATCGCGAGGCCGAGGTGGATGAGCACCAACCACGACGCCAGCTGGTTCACGACCACCACCCCGCCCAACGCTCCTTCTGCCGCGATGGCGACGAGCGACGCGGTGGCCACCCACGCGACCACCGGCCGGCGCTGCCGGAAAACGACCCAGGCCATCACCACCGTCGCGATGAGCAGGACACCGGTCACGGCACCGACGGTCCGGTGCGAGTACTCGATGATCGAGTGGATGTCCGCAGCCGGATATGGGCGGCCGTGGCACAGCGGCCAGTCAGGGCATCCGAGACCCGAGCCGGAGACTCGAACGACACCGCCGAGCGCGATCTGGAGGTAGGCGAAAAGCGCGGTCAGGAAGGCAAGCTTGCGAAATGGACCGGCGGAAACCACCAGTGGGCCAGTCTACTGAGTGCCCAGATTGGAAAGCTCCGCGGCGAGCACCCGCTGGTCGAGCTCGCCGATCTGCTTGCGGTCGATCGTGCCGTCGGAGCGGACGAAGAACGTGGTCGGAAGCGCGGCCACCCCATACGACCGGCCGACGCTCAGGTCGGAGTCCAGCAGCGAACCCTGGCGGATGCCGAGCCGGTCGAGGAACGTCCGCGCCACGGCGGCGCTCTCACCCCAGTTGACGAGCACCAGCCGCAGATTGGATTTCGCGCCGGCCTGCTGCTGCAGGAGGGGCATCTCCGCGCGGCACGGCGGGCAGTCGCTCCTCCAGAAATTGATCACCAGCGGTTTGCCCACTAGGCCGGCGAGGCTCTGCGTCCCACCGTCAGTCGACGCCAAAGTGAACGCCGGCGCCGCCGTTCCGACCAAACGCGATGCCTGCTCCGGCGCGGCGATCGTGGTCAGGGCCTGGAGCACGTCGGGCGCCCCCCACCCATCGCCATGCGACGCGAGCTCATGGAGTCCGGCCGCGTTCAGCTGCGCGTCCAGCGATGGAGGAATGTCGTTGCCGATGTTCGGCACGCCCCGGTAGACGAGGCGCACGTAACCATGCCGGTCCATCAGGACGAGTGACGACGTGTGCACGTCGCCGCTCGAAAGCTCGACGCCGAAGGGCTTCCAGAATGCGGCGACGTTGTCCTGCGTACCTGTCGCAAACGTCCAGCTCGCGCCGATCTGGTTCGCGTATCCGGAGAGGACCGACGGAGTGTCGGTCGCCGGGTCGGTCGTCACCTCCGCGAGCATCACGCTGGACGGGATGCTCTTCGCGAGCTGCAGGAACAGCGCGGTGTAGAGCGGACACGTTTCGTGGCACGTGGTGTGGAAGGCGGCGATCACGATGTCCCTGCCCGCGAATGACGCGAGGTTGACAGGGCGGCCCGATTGATCCACGAGGTCGAAGGCCGGCATAGCAACGAATTTCCCTGCCAGCTCGCCCAGGCCGAGGTTGACCTGGTCGTTCCCCGCATAAGCCGCGCCCGCGACCAGGTGACCCGAGTCGATGCCGAGCAAGATCGGCTCGACCTGGCCGGCCGTGACGGTTGCGGTGAGGGCCGCCGTGTCGCCGCCGAGGCGGACCGCGTCGTAGCGGCCCGTCGCCATCGGCACAGCGATCAGCTGCTGCTGGTCGGGCGCCGCGGGCACGGCGCCCGAGACGCTGCCCGCCGTCACCCACGTCCCGTCGCCCTGGCGGAGAGAGAGGGTCGTCGCGGGCAGCGAGCTTGCCGCGCGGCCGGCCGCTACGACCACGACGGTGCCTGTCGCCGGCTGCAGGCGCGGCACCATCCAGAGGACCGCAACGGCGAGGAGCGCCAACACCGCGGCGCCGGCCCAGAGCAGGCGGGGTCGTGAGCTCAGGGAGTCGCTTTCATCGGGCCGCCGCCGTACCTCGCCGCGACGGTGTCGATGTACGCGGCGCAGAGCTGGGCGACTTCGGCACTTTCGATCTGAACCACGTTCTCAGCATTTTCCTCCCCGCTATGAGAAAGGTTGAAGCTCCCCGCGTACACGTAGTCATCGGCGACGAGGATCTTCGCGTGCATGAAATCGTGCACCGTTCCTTTTCCGTAGGGCGTCGAGCGCTTCGCACCGAATTGCACGGCGGCGGTGATGCTGTGGAACGCGGCGATTTTCCAGGCGGTCCCGCCCTGGCTCGCCCACTGATGCATGACCTCGTCCATCTGCGTGGCATCGTACACACCGCCGATGTCCACCTTCGCCGCCTGGACGACCTCGGCCAGAGTGCCCAGGATCGGCCCCGACGTGATCACCGGTGAGCAGACGCGGATACGTTTCTCGGCCGAGGAGATCGAGCGCGACATGGCGTGGACGAGCTTGTCGCTCCGCCCGGGACAGAAATAGGGACGCACCCGCGTACCGTCGGCGAGCGCGGTCCACGGCGACGAGATGCGGCCCGACAGCGCGACGATAGGCCGGTTCCACAGCTCCTCGAAGTTCGACGCATAGTCGTTCGCGACCTCGGTCGACTCGATCGTGAACATTGCGTTCTCTTCGCGGCTCCACGAGTCGTTGGTCCAGTTGGTCGAGCCCGTGAGCACCGAGGCCCCGTCGCGTACCACATATTTGTGATGCATCAGGTCCGGGACGCCGGGTATCGGCTTCCACACCACGCCGATCGACTTGAGCTGGTTGATGAAATTCCAGTCGATCTCGGACGGAGGCGGCACGGGTATTGTCTGGACATGGTCCTGGTTGAACATCAACCGGACGGCGACGCCTCGCTTGACCGCGGACTCAAACGCACCCAGCACCGTCGTCGACGGCGACTGGTCAAGTCGCAGGTCGTAGATCGCGATGTCAATGGTCCGGGCCGCGCCGTCCAGGAAGGCGGCGACGCGGTGCGCGACGGAGTCGGCGTCCTGACCGCCGTCGTTCAGGAAGAAGAAGTCGAGCGGGGCTATTGCGGGGCCGCCTTCGGCTCCCCTGTCTTCTCGCGCGGCTCGTCGACTCTCACGGGCAGCGGCCGCGTCGCCATCGCGGCGGCCTCTTCGGGGTCGTCGGTCAGCGTCATGAGCTTCAGGTCCTTTGGTGCGATCGCACCCGAGGCGAGCACCTGCTCCTTCAACCATGAGAGCAGTCCTTTCCAGTAGGGCGAACCGAAAAGCACGATCGGGAAGTGCTCGATCTTTCCGGTCTGCGCGAGCGTCAGCGATTCGAACAGCTCGTCGAGTGTGCCAAAGCCGCCCGGGAAGATGACAAAGCCCCTCGCGTACTTGACGAACATGTTCTTGCGCACGAAGAAGTACCGGAACTCCACGCCGAGGTCGACGTACTTGTTCAGAGACTGCTCGTGCGGCAGCTCGATGTTGCACCCGACGGAGAGTCCGCCGGCCTCGTGACAGCCGCGGTTGACCGCTTCCATGATTCCGGGACCGCCGCCGGTGATGACCGCGAATCCTTTCCTCGCCAGAGCGGCACCGATCGCCATGCCGGCCTTGTAGTAGGGGTCATTGGGCTTGGACCGCGCCGAGCCGAACACGGTGACGGCCGGCCCGACATCGTTGAGCGCGTCAAAACCTTCGACGAACTCGGAAAGGATGCGGAGCACGCGCCAGGGGTCGGCGTGGTGGCTGAGCTCTTCGATGGCGCTTCGCTCGAGCAGGGTGCGGTCGGCGGGGGCCTGCCCTCTCGGAACGATTAGACGGCCTGCTCGCCGGCGAACCGAAATGTCACGGTTGTCCGAGTCGTTCATCAGCTCTGGCTGGCGGATTCTACGGCGGGCTTGGTTTCGGCCTCCGCATCGGGTTCTGAGGTGGCGACGGTGCTCACCGTCACCGGCTCGGAATCGGTGGTCAGCGAGACCCGCTTGCGGGATCGCTTCGCCTTGTCGGCGCCATTTCCGTTCGCAACCTCCGGAAGTGCCGGGGTGGAGTCAGGGGCCGGTTCCACGGCCACCGTCTTCTGCGGCAGCTTGGCGCCGCTCGCGTCGGGCATCTCGAGGAGCTGGTCGAGGTGGGCGCGAACTGTCGCGAGCTCAGCCTCCAGCTCGTGGACACGATGGCGGTGCCGCATGTGCTGCGTGAAGTGATGAAAGCTGCTGTACCAGTGGTACAGGGTGCCGGCGACAAGCATCACCACGAGGGGCACGATCGCCACCGCCCAGAGAGGCACTCCGTTGATCCGGAACACCGACCACCCGATCGAGACAGACGCTGTGTTGCTGTAGCCGAAAACTGTGGCGCCGGCGCCAAGAAGCAGGCCGAAAATCAGCGCGCTGGCGAGTACGAAACGCTGCCAGAGATGGCTCAGGTCGGGCACCCGGCGAAGGTTACTCCGGTTGCTCGGCGGCTGGGCCTTCCTTAGCCGGGTCGGCTACGGAGTTCGCTCGAGGACGACGACGGGGATCTTGCGCGAGGTCTTTCGGCGGTAGTCGTGGAACCCCGGATTGATGTCCGCGTGCTGTTTGTAGAGCCGTTCGTACTCGTCGCCGTCCATCACCTTGGCCCTGGCTTTGAACTTCTCGCCCTTCAGCTCCACGGTGACCTCGGGGTGCTTGACCAGGTTGTGGTACCAGGAAGGATGGGATGGCGCTCCACCCTTGGAGGCGACGATGACGATGCG
>DATNMQ010000102.1:0-2264 GCA_035602465.1 Candidatus Sulfotelmatobacter sp.
TAAGATCAAGGGGGAACTTACCGAACACGGGACTTTCCGAACGCCCCTTGTAAGCCACAACGCCACCAGGACCACCTCCTTTATTTTACTGTAGATCCATCAATTCTTAACCAATTTTCCTCCTTCTTGTTTCTGGAGAGAGCAAAATTGACGATGCCAACGTACAGGGAGCAAGATCTGCAGGAGGCGCTCGCCGACATCCAGGATGGAATGGGATTGGGCGAAGCGTCTCGAAAATACATGATCCCGAAGTCCACACTTCATGGACGACTACACAACGCCAGACCACGAGCAGAAGCCTTCGAGCGATATCAGGCCCTTTCCAAGGTCCAGGAGGACCGTTTGGCCCAGTTTATCCAGAAAATGGAGGCCCTCGGCAACCCTCTTACTCACGCGCAAATACGGCATATTGCGCAGCGTATCCTCGACCTCTCTGGAAGCACCCACCAGCTTGGAAAAGACTGGGCTACAGCCTTTATTCGCCGGAATCCATCCATTGGGACCAAGAGGGCACGCCGAATGGAGAATAGTCGAGTCACCGGCGCTACTCGCAAGAATATCACGGAGTGGTTCAAGATCCTTCGCCAGCCCGAGTTCCAGGCCATCAAGCCAGAGAATAGGTGGAATATGGACGAATCTGGTATCATGGAGGGCCAAGGGAGCAACGGCCTGGTACTAGGCAGCAAGGAGACCAGGGCAATTCAACGCCGAGATCCTGGTAGCCGCGCCTGGACCAGCTTCATTGAGTGTATCTCGGCCACTGGAAAGAGGCTTCCTCCACTGGTTATTTTCAAGGGAAAGTCAGTCCAAGCGCAGTGGTTTCCTCGCAATCTGGAGCCATTTCAAGGATGGAAGTTCACCGCCACTGAAAAGGGCTGGACTGATGACGATACTTGCCATGAGTGGATGAGGAAGATCTTCCTTCCTTGTACACGACCAGACAACCCAAATGACTGGCGATTGATCATCCTTGATGGCCACGGGAGCCACGCGACCGACGAAATCATGTGGGAGTGCTATATCAACAATGTCTTGATGCTTTTCCTTCCACCACACACCTCTCATGTGCTCCAGCCACTCGATTTGGCTGTCTTCTCGGCGCTCAAACGGGCCTACCGGAAGCAGGTGAATAACCTCCTTCTGTTTTGCAATGATACCACTGTTTTCGGCAAAAGGAGCTTCCTGGAGGCCTACCGGATCGCGAGGGACGATGCGGTGACGGAAAAGAACGCCAAATCTGGCTGGTACGCGGGCGGGTTGTGGCCTCTGAACCTCCAGAAGCCTCTTTCGAGCCCCCTGCTAGTTGACGACAAGGATCAGCCGAAGTCCCAAGAAAATGAGTCAGAGGGTACCTTGCCTACTGGGCCTACCTCCCCTCGAGCTGAGAAGAGATGTCCTGTACCTGTTACGCCAGCACAGAAGAAGCAGTTGAGGGAGTGGGTGGCCAATTTACAGGGCAGCAAAAAACTCACTCGCTCTCAACGTAGGGCTGGCTTGGCGATCCTCCAGGAGTTTGACAAGGAAAAGGCTGAAAAGGCGCTTCTTCAGTGCCAATTGGAAGCAGAGGCGGCGCGACGTAAAGCCACAAAGGTGGAAAAAAGAAGGAAGGTTGAGCCGAGTCTCAATGAGCGGTTTGCGTCAATTGTAGAGGTACAGAAGGCTAAGATCGCGGCTGGGCATGATGTAGATGCCCTCATCGTAGAGAGCGAGGTCGAAAATAGGGGTTCAGTTGGTGATTGTATAGTAGTGAGCACTAGGCGGCTTAGACCGAGGGGTGGGAAGAAATAGGGGTAGAGCGCGATTACGTAATTTTAGCCGTTCGGAAAGTCACGTGTTCGGTAAGTTCCCCCTTGATCTTATTGTGGAAGGGTTGCGACCCCGACGATGACTGGTATCCAGCAAGGAACCTGAAGAACTCCGCGACCCTACTGGAGAACTTCCACAAAGACTACCCCAATGCCGCCGGTCCGCCCTTGAGGTTAGATTACTGGATCCGCGAAGCCGCTGCCGATGACTTCGCTGACGACCACCCCGATGACGACAAAGCCGTCCATAACGCCCTGGGCGTAAGGAAGAAGCACACTACCCGTCATAAGTGAACCCCCTGTGTTCGTCTTTTCCCCGCCCGAGCGGGCAGTTCGCCTTTGAGAAACTACCCGATCACCGCCAACGATAATCGGGGTTTGGTAGGGGGCAGTGTGAGGATCCAGCCTCATTTCATGAGCCCTAGGACCCTCCCTATTTCTCCCAACCAACCAGGGCAA
>DATNMQ010000106.1:0-1065 GCA_035602465.1 Candidatus Sulfotelmatobacter sp.
CCGCACCATGGCCCCGCTGCTCGACGTGCTCGAGGAGATGGACATGCTCACGCGCCTGCACCGCGACGGCCTGCTGTCCGACACCGAGTACGCGTCCAAGCGCACCCTGGTGCTCGAACGGCTCTAGGTCAGACGCCGCCGAACGTGGTTGATGAAGAGCAATAACCGGCCGATCAACAAAACGCCCAAGAGCGAGCCCTTGACGAGGGCCGTGGCCTTGGCGGCAGAAAATTCGTCGTGGGTTTGCGGAGGCTGCGGATCCAGCCACTGATCGGGCGGGATCGTATACGCGGGTGCGAGGCCGAACTGGACGTGCCCCTGGTGGACCGTCGCTGCGGACATGTCGTCGAGGTCTGATGACATACGGACGATGTAGACGTCGTTGCCCTTGACGAACATCACGAAATTTACGAAGCCGCCGAAGATCAGCGCCGCGAAAGCGTGTGGAATCGAAGTCTCGATCTCGTGCACGAAGCCGTTGGCCCCGCCTCTCGTGTAGCTCAATACCCCGGCGTAGCGGGCTTGCGCCCCATTTCCACTGCCATACTCCTCGACTGTCTCCACCAGGCGGTTGTGCCGGTCTGCACCCGGGCTGGCCTTGGTTGGAGACAGCGCGACCCACGACCGCGCGTAGCCGTGCTTGAAACCCTCTTGGTTGAAGACGCCCTCAAACCGGCTGATATCGCTCTGGGTTGCAGCAAGCCAGACGGCGTATTGGTGCGCGTTGAAGGGGCCGTTGAGCACGGTGTCGGAGCTTGCGGCGTCGGTGTAATCGGCCGACGGTGGCGGCGCGAGGATCTCCGCCAGGTCCAGTGAACCCTGGGCGAGAGTCATCGCGGTGAGGGCGAAGTAAGCGCTCAGGGCGGTTCGCATGCTCGCCTGGTGCGCCGATTCTAGGGTGCGGCTCGCGCGGAGGGAAAGGCCAGGGCCCGGCGTAGAATTCCGAACGTGGCCGAACGCAACGGTTCGCGTAATGGCGACAGCTCTGTCAAGGGATCCTTCAAGGTCAAGGCGGGGCTGGCCCAGATGCTCAAGGGCGGCGTCATCATGGACGTCGTCACCGCC
>DATNMQ010000111.1:0-8948 GCA_035602465.1 Candidatus Sulfotelmatobacter sp.
CCGGGATCAGAAGGCGCAGGCGCTGACCATTCAGCGTGTCTGGACCGACGCACAGCAACTCGCAGCCGCTCGGATGCCGGACCGCGAGGTCGACGACCGATTCATCGACGCTGGCCCGGTGGCTGAGGAAGTAGTTACTCAGCGGCGTCGGATCGAGGCCAAGAGAACTCGTCAGCTGGCCGGCGGCCAGCAAGCAGATCGGACGCGGTCGTCGATCACCTGCGACGGTTCCGACAGCCGCCACTTGAACGGCAAGGTTGAACGCCAGAGTTGTGCTGCCACACCGAGGCTCCAGCGCATGAAACGCGATTACTGGTGACACGCGACGGCAGGCCGGCAGCGATGGCGGAGGAATTAATGGCTCAGTGTCAATTGGCTCTCCGGGTACTGGGGATGGCCATGGAAAGGCAGCCGCCACCACCGCGGCCGCCAGTGCGAGGACAACCAGTACGAGAGTCGCCGGGAGCCAAGCGACCTCAAGCGCCCTGGCGAGTTGAAGTACATGACTCGCCGCCACGGCAAGCGCAATGACCACGAGCACCGAAAGCCCTGCCCATACGAACACACGGAGTCCGCGGGCGACGTTACTGGCCATAGGCGAAGCTCGCACTCCGCGATTCCGTCAGCGTGGCTGCCCCAAGAACGAGCAGCTGCACCACGAGATGGCCGGTTATCGTGACCTGCTGTCCCTTGATCTCGACCGACCATGACGATAGGCCGCGTACGGCGGCCGCGCGAATTGAACCGTCGGCGACGATCCTCGCTTGGACCGGGTCGAGAACTGCGACACGGCCGTTGCTGCTCCGGTATGCAGCCTCATCGATCGTCGACGCACCATCTTCTGCCGACGCCTGCAGGGTCTCCCCGAGCTGCGCATAGCCAGACTCAACCAGCGCGGTGTCGATGACGAAGACCGAAAGCGGGACAAACAGGAATGCCATTACGAGGGCTGACATCACCAGGATCTGACCCTCCTGCCGCGCGAGACCGCGCCTCATGGAGTTCGGCTCCGGTAGGGCTCAATAAGCGCGTGGGCCTGCCAGGTCATGAGCACCCGGTCGCCGAGCACCTGCCGCACGATCGGGAACGCGGCGAGGCTAACGTAGCCTCGCACAGTGACCGTGAGCGCAGTCCCGCGCTGGAAGCTGCCGGTGTCGATCGTGAGCTGGAAGTCCTCTATCTGCGCTCCGCGCACGGCCTCCTGTCCCGCGGCCAGACCCGCGGTCTGCGCGGCCTGGGCGCTCGGTGCTCGGGCAGCGGCGAAAGCCGCCTGCGATGCGGCCGATCGGATCGCCATGTCCTCGCCCACCACCTGGCCCACCGCGAGGATCCCAAGCGACAAGAGGAGCAGGACGAAAGCGCTCAGCGCCCACTCGACTAGCGCCTGACCGGACTGGACTCTCATGACGAACCCGGCTGAAAACGCTCGATCGTGTGCACCGAGCGTGAGTGAATCGATAAGCGATCGAAGGGCGGGAACGGCAAGGGCAGGATCGCCGGCGCATAAGCGGTCGCGGTTACCACGACAAGGTCTCCCTCGATTGAGGCCGACACGTCGGCCGGCCCCGCACCTGGCTCGAGTCGCGACCACAACGTCTCCGCCTCGAGCTTGCCGTCACCCGGTTGGTGCCCGACCAGACTGGCCTGGAACGCACCCTCGCGCGTGGCGAGGTCCAGACTCGAGCGGTAGTTGAGGAAGATCGCAACCTGAGCGGTGCCGACGACGAGCAGCATGAGCAGCCCGACGGTGAAGGCGAACTCGACCATCGACTGCCCGCGCTCGCTCATAGCCGACTCAACGTCCCCAGCAGCGGCGAGAACACCAGGTACATGACGAGCGCCAGCAGTGGCATCACGAAGAAGACCAGCGCAGGCACCGTCATCAGAACCGGGGCTCGCGTGATCCGCTCCCGGTAGCGCGCATGCCAACCGCTCCGGGCGGCCTGCGCGAAGTCCGCGAGCAGCGCGGCCATTCCAGTCCCGTACCGACGGCCGATCCGGAAGGTGTCTGCCAAGCGGTGCAGGTCCTCGACGCGGTAGCGCTCCGCGACCTCGTCCAAGGCCGCTTCCAGTTCCAACCGTTGGACCTCCTTGACCCGAAGGGCTTCGCGAACCAGATCTGCCGACGGATCCGCGTAAGTCGCCACCGCCGCAGCCAGCGCGCCCTCGGCGGTAGCTGCCCCGCTCTCGAGTAGGACGCGCGCGCCCGTCAGAACGCGTGGTAGCCGCCTGGCGACTTCCGCACGAAGACGGCGCGATCGGTAGTTCCACAATGCAAGCTGCCCCGCCGCCAGCGAGACGCCACCAATAACTCCTACGACCGGCGCGGTGGCGGCGAGCCAGTAAGCACCCTCGACCAGAGTGAGTGCGGTCATGGCGGCGATCCCGGCCGCGGCGCCGCCGCCCGCCAACCAGAGAAGGCGCCTGGCCGCCGCCTCGGTCGTCACGGGCATTCGGTCGGAGCTGAGTGCCAGAAGTAGGCGGTCTGGTTCCGAACTGCGCATCAGACCACCGATGCCAATCGATGTGGACCGGCCGGAGAACCACACACGCCGTCGCTGGCCATCGGTTGCATCGGCAACCCGCAGGATCGCGCGGCGGTGGACGACCCACTCCTCGGCGGTGAGCCGCCGTGGCCACGCTAGGTAAACCGCTGCGATGGAGAACCCACCTACGACCGAGAGGACAAGTGCGGCCGCCAACGCCGCGGTCATTCGCCCACCTCGCGCAGGCGGAGCCGGCTCTCGCGCGGAGGTTCCGACATCCGCTGGAGAACGCCGTAGCCGAGCGCCATCCAGGCGACCGCCAGCCCGAAGACGACCTCGCCGGCTGCGGAGCGAAACGGTGCAAGGAGTGCAGGCGCCAGCAGCTGAAGCGTGACCAGAAAGACGAACGGCAGGAACGCGAGCAGGATCACTGAAGCCTCGACACCCGACCGCATGGCCTTCGCCTCCGCTTGCAGCCGAAGCGTCTCTGACCAATCGGCAACCAGCGCCTCGAGGGCGGGTACCAGCTTGCCGCCGCGACGCCAGTGCAGGGACAAGCCGAGCGCGAGGTCGTCGAAGAGCGGATCGGCGATGCGATCGCGCACGCGATCAAGCGCCTCGGCGAATGCTGTCCCTCCGGGCCCGTAGCCGCCCGCGGCGACGACCTCGCGGAAGATGCGGCGCGCCTCGTAAGGGCCACTCTCGGCAAGCGCCTCCAACATCTGGGTCGCACTGCCAGCCCGTGACATAACGGCGATCCCATGCCGCACGGCTTCCAGCAGCGCTTGTTGGCGCCGCGATTCGAAGCCTCGGCGCTTTGCTTCCAGGGCCACACCGGCGAGGTGGTATGTGATCACAAAGGCCACAAGACCTAGCACCGGCAACCCAAACCATGCCCAGGCCACTACCCCAGCGAGGAGGGCGCCACCAGCGCGGAGCAGGATCCATGCCTCGGTTGGAATCGAGTCCAGACCGGCCTGGGCCAGAGCGACGCGGACCGTCTCAGGCCTCAGAGCCATTGCAAGGCGCCGTCGTACCCAACGCAGCCCGACCCGCAAGTCACCTGCGACGATGACGCCCACGCATAGCAATGCGCCGACGAGAGCGCCCGCGACCAACAGCGTCCTAGCCGCGCCCATCGCTCAGGACCTGTCGCACCAATCCCTCGGGATCGATCCCGGCCACCAACAGCTTCCGCCAGATCTTGTCCGGCATGTGCATAAGAGCGTCCGGTCGCCATTCCCAACTGTCATCGGCGATCCGGTACACCGCCGCTTCCGACACAATCGGGCTTCCGAGCGGGTCCTCCGGGTTCTCAGCAACGAAGGCGAGTGATGCGAGCCGCCGAACCTCATCGTCTCCGCGATGGAAGGTGCTCAGGTGGACGACGAGGTCGACACCGCTGCCGACCATCTGGCGGACAACGTGCGGGGCCAAATTCGCATCGCCCGACATTGCCAGCACCTCGAGTCGGCTGAGTGCCATTCGCGGACCGCTCGCGTGCAGGGTGGTGAGGCTGCCGTCGTGGCCGCTGGTCATGGCATGGAGCATGTCCATCGCCTCCTTGCCCCTGACCTCACCGACGATGATCCGCCGCGGCCGCTGCCGCAGGGCGCCACGCTGGAAAAGATCCTGAAGTGTGATACGACCCGCACCCTCGACATTGGCGTCGCGCTCTTCCAGGCTGATGAAGCCGCGGCGCAGCTCGTGTAGCCAGAGCTCGGTCTCAGTTTCCAGCACACATGTGCGCTCGCCGTCGGGGATCATCAGCGCGAGCACACGCGCGAGGGTCGTCTTGCCGGTGCCGGTCGGGCCGCTGAGGATGATGTTCAACCGCGCCCGGACTGCAGCGTCCAGGAGCGGGATCATCGCGAAGGGCAGCGTCCCGGCTCGCGCCAGGTCATCGAGGTAGAGGAAGCGGCGCAACTGCTGCTTGCGGATCGTGATCGCAAGAGGCTTAGCAACCGGCGGCAGAATGGCGTTCAGCCGGCTGCCGTCGCGCAACGTGATGGTCACGATCGGGTTCGCAAGATCGAAGTGCTTGCCCGCCTGCTCGGCGTAGAAACGCACCAGCGTGACCAGCTCGTCCTCAGATCCGTACGCCACCGGCAGCGGCTCGCGATGGTCACCGTACTCGAGGTAGCCACCGTCGGCGCCATCAATGTGGATGTCCTCGACACCATCGATTGCCAGCAGCTCGCCGAGGGGACCCAGCGCGCCATGGCTGACGTACATGCGTTGGCGAATCTCCCAGTACTGAACCTGGGACAACTGCGGCAGCGATGCGGAGCGAGCCGTAGCGGCGTGGTAGTCCCGCACTGCTTTGTCGGCGAGGCCGAAAATTGTGCGATCGTCTGCGGGCACCGGCCGCGGATCCTGCCGATCCCGGAGCACCTCGTCAAGGCTCTTGCGGAACGCCGGGAGAATATGTGCTTCCGCCTGCCTCACCTGGTCCGGGCTGGCGTCAACGGCCTGCACGTCACGACCTCAGCGCAGGTTCAGGAGCGGGCTCTGAATCGGGCACGATCGACGCGGTCAACGCCTCAATAGCTCGACGCGCGACGAGCGCCTGGTCACCGTGGACCTTCTTGTATCGCGGATGCTCGGGCTCCGGAATGCTGAGCGCCCGAGGCGAATGCTGCAGCTCGACCCGGCGCCAATAGTCCGGGGTGTCCGGGATGCTCGCTGCCGTCATCAGGCCGTACTCACTATCGGCGTAGCGGTCGGCTCCAACCAGCGATCCGCTGTGGACGCGGTTGAGCACAATGCGCGTGCGCCTCAGCCAGTCATACCCGGCCTCGTCCAGGCGCCCGAAGTGTCGTTCAAGCGCATCCATGCCAAGCGGGCTCGGTGTCACCACCCAGCACAGCTCACCGGCAGTCACAGGCGTCGGGAAACCGGACCGGACCCGTCCGAGGTCGATCACGACGTGTTGGAATTGCTGGCTGGCCGCCTGCATCAGGCTGGTAAGGAAGTGGTCCGAAATGCGCTCCGCCTGATCTGGCTTGAGCAGTCCGGGCAAGACGGCCAGCCCATCACGCCAGGACAGGTGCGCCTCCAGCTCGTCACCGCCAACCGGAGCGAGCTGCGCGTTGTAGGCGAGGTGGAACACGTTGCGCGACGCATCTAGGTCGAGCAGCGGTGCGATCTCCGGCGAGTCGAGGTTGAGGTCGATGAGCAAAGTACGCGCCTTCGCTGAGAGCACAGCCGCCATGCCGAGCGCGATGGTCGTAGCCCCATCAGCTCGAGCAGAGAAGACGCCGATCGCGGCCATCACGAGGCTCCGCCGGCCGGAATCTTGTCCTGGACCCCGCCCGGCTGCATCTTGATCAAGGCGATACCGCCGTGGTCCGCGTACCACTCGACCTGAGGCGCGAGCTTTGCTGGCACCCAGAGGTCGACCGAGCCCTGCCCGATGCCCAGGACCTGGACGTCCTGCATATAGACCAGGTCAACCTGCGAGCCGTTGGCCAATGTGGTGGTGACCAGAAGCGCGACGTGGTCGCCTGGGGCTAGGGTGGCGGGCATCCGGCGGACCGGGACGGCCACGTCCCACAGGCCAGCAGTGAACTGCGATGCAACCACATCTGCTGGGATGAGGTCGCCAGCGTTCACATCCACCGCAGCCACCTGCCCAAGCACGCGGCTCCGGTCGGAATCCCGGAGAAGGGTCGCCAGGACCGAAGGGTCCTGTGTCCGCAGCCGTGCCGTCGTGAGTTCGTCCGGCGTGATGGACGTGCCGGCGTGGATCGACTTCGCAGCACGCAGTACGGACACCATCTGGTTGGCGTCCGCACCGGGTCCCAGAACAACGAGCGCGTAAGCGGCCAACGCCAGCATCGCGGCTAGGCCGAGCAACGCGGCAAGACGCCATCGGCGCTCCGACGTACCAGCGACGACGCGCAGGCGTCTCGGTTCGGCGGCGGCCATCACGGCGCTCCGATCGCTTCGGGTTGGACCTGGTACACGGAGTAGGGCTGCGAGTAGGGCTTGGTCTTGACGCCAAGCGTGAGCCACGGCCCGCCGTTGACCGAGTAAGTGACGAGGTAGCGCAGGACGGCGGCGGCGGTGTAACCGTTGGAGAGCCGGTAGGTATCGGTCTGATACACGTGCTGCACATCGCTCTGAGCTGGGTATGCCTGGCCGAGGTCGATCGAGTCGTAACCGATGCCGTCGCCGAACTCCCACGAGACGCCGACAAGCCGTGCTCGGACGCGCACGGTGAGCGGACCTGAGGATGCCGCGGCGTCGGGCATGGCTGCGCTGCCGCCGCCGAGCCAGAACCACGACGGCAGACCGGTCAGCCCGGTGCCGGGGTTTATGCCCATAACGAGTGTCGGCCATGGCTGCTTCGAGCTCGCCTGATCAGCAAGCGCGATCTCGGGCGTGGTCGGTGGCAGCAAACTATCGGTGGGGTTGGGAACGCAGACAATGCCGAGCGAGTTGCCGTTCGAGTCATAAACGAAGTAACCGGTTTGGCCAGCAGGACATGCTGGCAGCGAAAGCCCTACGTTCGGGTTGCTCAACGTCCCGTTGTTGTTTTGGATGGGAGCCGGGACCGAGTTGTAGGGCACGGGGCGATACGTGTAGTCCGGCAGGCTGTTCGGGGTCGTGCCTGACCCGGACGGGCGGGTCGCAGCTGTCGCGTTGATACCCGTTGGGTCGTAGCCGGCCGAACCCTGGCTCACGACCGGGCCATTGCTGACCGGACCCACGTTGACGGTTCCTCCGTCGCCACCCGGAGCCTCGGCATATGCCGCGATGGGCCAGAGGGCCACCACTGCAAGAGCCGCAAGGGAAAGCCGGGCAGGCCGCCATAGCCTCATGACGACGTGGTCACCGAATGCACCTCAGCGTCCGTGATGAGGTACCGGCCCCCAACGGACTTCATCCAGAACTTGTCGTCAAAACTGATTGAGAATTGCTGGAGGACCGAACCATCGGCGGCCTTTGTCAGCGTGATCCGCGACGTCCCGATTTCCTCTACACACCAAGTCACCGAGGAATCGTTTGGATCTACGAGCTTCCCGACGCGGACGGTTGTCAGTTGATTCTTGAAGTCCTCGAAAACACCAGCCGCGTGGTTCTGATCGAGGGCGGAGCGAAGCTTGGCCAGCCGGTTACCGGTATCTGCCCCCGGCAGCAGGCTTCCGTCGCTGGTCTGATAGGCGCGCAGCTCGACCTGCCCGTCAGCGACCAGGTCGCCCTTCACTTTCGCAGCGTCAGAGGCGTTGACGAGGTCGCCTCGGTCAGCCGGGTTGAAGGGGTTCTGGAAGTAGCCCGCCGGCGGCCACGGATGGATCACCGGGATATTGGCGTAGCGGAGATCTCCGAGCCGTCCGGTGGCGCCCAAGACTGCGATGCCGCCGAGTATCACAAGGACAAGAGCGGCCGCCAGTCCGGTCCGGGCCCAACTCCCCAGAACCGCTTCTCTCACGTGAAGACCCCGTGCCCCAGCGGGCCTGGTGAGCATTGCTTTGGCCCTTTTACGACCTTAAGTGGCATCTTAACGCCGTTCGGGTGAACCTCCATCATTACGCGGCCGGCCAGCACCGTTTCGAAACCTAGGATGCGCTCGGGAAGCCTATGAATCCTCATCCCAACCTCAGCGATTCCTCAAGTTTCCCTGAGGTTCGAGGCACGGGACTTCGACCCGGAGTCGACGTGACGTGGAAGAGCACACCCGACTGGTGAGCATTGGTAGAGCCCTTCTCGGAGCCTGCGATGTCATCTTGGATCGATTCGGACCAGCCTCCGAATCTGCGTGCCGGTACATGCCGCCGACGCTACAGAAGCAGCGCACGCTGACCGCACGCTAGCCGCCTTCCAAGGCGCTTTCTTGCCGGTCGAGCAGCGGTTGATCCGAATTCAGGAGTCAGGCCGGCGCATCCCGACCGCACGCTGACCGCACGCTGACCGCACGCTGACCGCACGCTGAAGCCGAATCAGGCCCGGGGCTGCCATCAGAAGGGCGGTCCGAGAACCTCGCCGATCCGTTCCGAGTCGGTGTCGGTCACCTTCATGCCTCGGGCCAGATCCCAGATCCAGACTTGTCACGTGACGCTCGTATTGGCCGTAATCCAGCGTCAGTAGGTGATACGGCGGCGTTCACGCCGCACCAGAGGATGCCTGCGTGCGCTCAGCGTGCGCGTCGACTGGCCCGTCGCGCGGTCTGGGTCTCAAATGAACTCAAGACGGGTGGCCGGGAGCGCTTGCTCAGCGCCTCCCTCTGGTTGCCGGCGACCTGCTGGTCCGCCGAGCGTGCGGTCAGCGTGCGGTCGATTCATAGCCTCTGAGGCACATCCCCAAGGAGGTTCTCCGACCATGATTCGACTCTCCGATCAGATCCACCGGGCGTACCAGGCAGCTCTGAGTTCCGGGTCCATTGACGGCGCCGAATCGCTCGTAGTGCGCCTGCGCGATTTCAACGCCGCCGAGCAGGAACGCGACGAGCTATGGACC
>DATNMQ010000119.1:0-11694 GCA_035602465.1 Candidatus Sulfotelmatobacter sp.
CCCGTGGTGCGGACGACGGGGATCGTTCCGTAGCGCAGGGCGATCAGCTGGGCCAGCCCGCAGGGCTCGAAGCGCGACGGCATCCACAGCATGTCCGCGCCGGCATAGATCCGCTGCGCAAGCGCCGAGTCGAAGCCGATCGCGACCGCAACCTGGTGCGGCAGCTCCGACGCCCAACGCCTGAACATGTCCTCGTAGCGCCGGTCGCCGGTGCCGATCACGACGATCTGCAGCCCCAACTCCACGACCTCAGGCATCGCCTGCTCGATCAGGTCGAGGCCCTTGACGTCGTAGAAGCGCGACACGACAGCACATAGAGGCCTGTTGGAGTCCTCGAGGCCGATCTCTGCGCGCAGCGCGGCGCGACACAGCGCCTTCGCGTGCGGCGAGTCGGCCGAGTAGTGATGCGGGATGTTGGGATCGCGCTGGGGATCGAAGATGTCGTAGTCGATCCCGTTGACGATTCCGTACACCTTGTGCGTGTTGCGCCGCAGCAGCTCGTCCAGGCCCTCGCCGTACTCCGGCGTCTGGATCTCCTTCGCATACCGCTCGCTGACCGTGTTGACGACGTCGGCGTAGTGGATGCCACGACCCAGCACGTTCACCACGTTGTCGAGGCCGGGGATGCCGAGCTTGATCAGCCCCCATTCCTGCAGTCCCGCCAGCATCAGGGCGCCGAAGCCGAAGATGCCCTGCGCGCTCAGGTTGTGGATGGTCAGGGTGGTCGCGATGTCGGCGTAACGGTCGTCCGCATACACGCGGTCGAGCAGGTTCGGGATCAGCGCCCCCCACCAATCGTGGACGTGCAGGATGTCCGGGAAGAACTCGAGGGCGGGCATCATCTCCATCACGGCGCGGCAGAAGTAGACGGACCGCGCGTCGTCGTCGCCAAACCCGAACATGCCGTCGCGGTCGTACAGCGGCGGGCAGTCGATGAAGTAGACGACCAGGTCGCCGAGCTTGCCCTCGAAAATTGTGGCAGGCATCAGCTCCGTGCCGAGCGGCACCTGCAGGCCGGTGACAAGAGGCCGCAATGCAAAGCGCCCGATGTCGACCTGCCGGTAGCGGGGCAGCACGACACGCACGTCGTGACCGAGCCGCCGCAGCTCCTTCGACAGCGCCGCCGCGACGTCGGAGACGCCGCCCAGCTTGGCGAAAGGCGCCAGCTCGGCGGTGGCGACCAGGACCTTGAGGTGCTCCGCGTGCGGCGTCTCGATGGCGTCCGCGTGGCCGGGGACGCGAACGCCCAGCGCGCCTGTGGGCGGCACGACCTCGATGTCTCGGCCCTCGCGGCTCACGACTACCGCCATCTCGAATGCATCGCCCGGCTTCTTGGCGAGCTGCCTAAACGGAATCGCCACCGCAAACGCGTCAGCGACGTCCCAGCTCGACTCCGTGTGGCCTCGCGCCTGCGATTCCATGACCTTGGCGACAGTGACCCTTCCACCCTGCGCGCGCGGTGTGATGCGGACCACGTACGCGGGGTCGAACCCCAGCTCCGTGATCGATGCGGCCGGGAGGGGTAGGTCGAGGTCGCCATCGCCGTCGCTGGCCGGCGGTCCCGCCGCGTAAAGCCAGAGCTCGACCTGCTGCGCCTCGAGCTCCGCCGCCGACCGTGGCGAGTCGATGCGGACGTACATGTTGTCGTCGTCGTAGCCGTATAAGACGCGTTCGACGATGCCGGCGGGCCGGTGGAGCGCGCCGAAGCCCGACCCCACGAGGAAGTAGCCGGCCTTGGTCCATGCCGGGTCATGGCGTGACTGCGGGCTGATCGGAGCGGATGGCACGCCGCGCTCCGACACCGGCGAGCGCTTGATGATCGGCTGGAACAGACGGGCGGGTGCGCGGGCGCCCATCAGCTTGTAGACGTTCCGGAGGTGGAGCCGGAACTGGTTGTCCCAGATCGGGTCCATCCCGGAGTCGTGCTTGCGGCTGAACCACCAGAACCAGTCGCTGCCTTCCGTGATCAGGATCTCGCGCCAGGCGAGCGCTGCCTGCTGTGACTCGTTCGGCCGCTGCCGCGACTGCGTGTCCAGCCACTCGCGCGTCTCCGCCAGCAGGTCCCACGCGATGTTGTGCTCCGGGTCACCGATCCACGTGTCGAGGCTGGCGCCGATCCAGCTCCCGGTATGGAGGTGGTGCAGGTGCTGTTGCGGTGGGTTCTCGGCGAGGAAGTCGGACACGGTCGTGGTCACGATGTCGGAGCTCGATTCGAGCTCGGTGTACAGGGCGTTGAGGAAGTCGTGGCCGTCGCGCGGGTAGAACTCCCAAGCGTTCTCACCGTCTAGCGCGATCACAGCGAGGAAGTCGCGATCGCCCTGGACCTCGCGGATCCGGCGCAGGCGGCCGACGAGGTCGCGCGCGGCGTCGCTCGACTGCAGGCGCTGGTAGTCGAACCCGATGACGTTGGACAGCTGCGAGTCCCGGAACACCATCGAGACCGCTCCGCCCTCGCGCGCGACTCGCTTGGGCTGGTACAGGTGGTCGTCGCGGTTGAACTGGCCTTCGAGGGATCGCGCGAGCACCTCCTCGTCGCTGATCATCCAGTCGATCTTTGCCTTCTCGGCGAGCCCGACCACGGCCTCGCCGACGGCCATCTCGGACGGCCACATTCCCTTGGGCCGGCGGCCGAGCATGCGCTCGAACAGGCCCATGCCAAGCTCGATCTGCCGCTCCGCGTCCTCGCGATGCGAGAAGTGCCGCTCCGGCAGCTGGATCTGCGGGTTGGCGCTGCGCGCCGAGTCGACGTGGCACAGGAGCGGAAGGATCGGGTGGTAGTAGGGGGAGAAGGTGAGCTCGGCCTGCCCCCGGTCCGCGATCTCGCGGTACTTCGGGATGACGCTCCGGATCCGCTCCAGCTGCGCGTCGAAGAGGATGGTCTTGTCCTGGTCGGTGAAGTCGCGGTCCTTGCGCTTCAGCTCCGCGAGCCTCCGGTCGCTCTCCATCCACACCGGGTCGCACCAGGCGAGGTTGAACCAGACCTGCAGGTCCAGGATGTCCTTGGTCGTGAACTGTGCGTCGAGGGTGCGCGAGGCGAGCTCGAGATAGCGCGGCGACTGCTGGACGCGAAGCGCGCGCGGCGACTCGCGCATCCACCGCAGGACGAAGTCGCGCTCCTCGGCCGAGAGGTCGCCGGGAGGGCGCTTGCTGAGATTCAGGAACAGGTCGACGGACTCCTCTTTCCCGTAGTCCTCGATTTGGGCGAGCAGCGAGGGGACGAGGTTGAAGGTGGCGCGAATTTTGGGGTAGCCGTCGAGGAGGGACGGCATCTTGAAGTAGTCCTTGGCCGAGCGCAGCCGGACCCAAGGCAGCAGATAGGTACTGGTCAGGTCGTCCTTGTAGTACGGCTGGTGCATGTGCCAGACGAACGCAACGCTGAGGGCTCTCATCTAATCAGCTCAGTATCTTCTCAGGCGCGTATCGGACCCGTTCTGCGAACGCTTGTCCTCTTTGCGACGGACATACCCAGGGGCATCGTGACCGCCTGGCGCGCGGCGGCGAAGCCGATGCGCAGTCCAAGCAGGTCGATCACCTTGTCCCACACGTATTCCTTGGCCGTCACGCGGCCCCGCTTGCGCATGCGGGCGACCAGGCCCGGCCGGTCCTTGAGCAGCATCAGCTCGGTGACGATCTCGATCGGGTCGTCGGTCTCCAGCACGATCGCGTTGCGGTACGGCTCGGCGTAGTCCTCACCCGTCGACCCCGTCACCGCGAGCCCGCCCGCGGCCATCACCTCGAGGCCGACGAGCCCGAACGGCTCGTGGCCGGAGTTCGCGAGCACGGCATCGCAGGCGGCGTAGATGACGCGTACCAGCGGCTCGCTCACGAAGCTGATGAGGTTGATCACGTCCGCGCCCTTCGACTCGCGGAGGAGCGAGACGAGGCCCGCCACGTCGGTGGGCGACGGCGCGTCCCTCACGACGAGGCCCGCGCTCCGTGCGTAATCGAGCACCTCGGCCCCATGAGGCTCGCGCCCCCCGCGGATCAGCAGCTTGACGACATGGCGGCGGCGCTTCAGCTGTGCGGCCGCCGAGACCGCCATCAGCCACCGCTTGTCCGGGTCGAAGCGGCCGATCTTGAACCACATGTGCTCCGCCGGGACAGCGCCTCGCACGGCGGCGACCTCGTGCGGGTCCGGGTCGACGATCGAGTCGCGCGGAATGCCGTTGGGGATGACCATAGGGTTCTGCCCCTGCTCCCACATCCGGAACTTCATGTAGCGGCTCACGGTCGTGATGGCGGCCGCGAGGTTCAGCGCCCCCCAGTCGATGCGGTGAAAGCCGAACATGTTGTTCGCGTTCCACAGCATGACGACGCGGTCGCGCAGGCCTCGGTAGTAGAGCGAGTCGGAGATCAGCTTCATCGACCACGACGTGTGCCACTCCTCACCCAGGACCACGACGTACCTGTCGGCTTTCAACGCGGGGGCGATGACCTGGTCGATCAGGCTCGGCGGCAGGCTGTAGTTCCAGTCGCGGATCTTCCCCTCCTCGCCGTCGTAGACGCCACCCGGGTGCTGGGCCGAGATCCACTGGCACCACCGCCGGTAGTGAAGACGCCCGCCCTCGAGATCTTCTTCGCCGGGCAGCTCGGGATCGCCGCAGAAGTAGAGGTACGTCTCGTAGCCCAGCTGCGCAAGCGCGCGGGACATCCCGGTGACGCGGACGCCGAGCCCGCCGGCCTGGCTGTAGACGTCGGGGCCTTCGAAGCTGAGGATGACGAACACCGTGCGACTCGGATCGAGGTTCACGCCCCCGCTTCCAGGATCCTCACGGCCTCCGCATGCAGCTGGCCGCTGGGCGCGCACAGGAGCGTCGTGCGGGTCGCGAGGTCGCAGACGAGTCCGTCGATGGCCCCGCCTTCGAGGTTGGTCGCCACGCCGCCCGTCTCGCGAAGAAGGAGCAGGCTCGCGGCCGCGTCGAAGACCCTGACGGGGATCGGAGCGCAGAAGACGTCGAATGCTCCGGCGGCGGTGAGCGCTATCGAGAGCGCCATCGAGCCCAGTATGCGGATCTTGGTCGAGCGCTCGACAAGCGGCCGTGCGACCTGCAGCGCCCGCGGCGTGCTCTCGAGGCCGAGCAACTCGATGCGCTGCCTGTCGGACCGGGCCGGCACGGTGAGAGGCTTGCCGGCGCGCCGGGCGCCCTGCTTGCGCACTGCGGACCATTCCTCGCCTGTGTTGAGGTTCAGGATGAAGCCCGCGTAGGTGTCGGCGAGTGTCGGGCCGTCGAGCACGGCGAGCATCAGGCCGAACAGCGGCACGCCCTGCTTGGCGTTGAGGCTGCCATCGACGGGGTCGACGAGGACCAGCGGGAAGTCCGCGCCGAAGCTGCGCCGCCCGGCCTCTTCCGACAGAACGGAGAACGTCTCGCCACGCGCGGCGATCGACGCGAGCTCGGCGAAGACGACCTCCTCGGCCGCGCGGTCGAGCTCCATCGTCGTATCACCTCCCGCTCCGACAGAGAGAGGCGCGCGACCCGCCGCGGTCCCCGACAGCGGCAGCACCGCGTCGCGCACTCGCGCGCCGATGCGGGAGAAGGCCTCGAGCCAGTCGCTGGGTTTCAGATCGTCTGGTCGGGAAGCGTGGAGGTCTCGGCCGAGACCTTGCGCCGCCGGCGCCGCCGGCGCTCGACGACGATGGTGATCAGGTACGGCTGCTGCATCGCCCACACGCGCTCGATGAGCTGCGGGATGGCGATCGAATGTGGAGACTCGATCCCGAGCATCACGAGGGCCTCGGCGACGTGGTCGGGCAGCTCGGTCTTGTCATGGAGGTTGAGCTGCTCGAGGCTTTCGAGAATGTCGTCGAGGCGGCGCAGCCCTCCCCGCCTTTCGGACTCACCCCGCTGGAGCATCGCTGAAAGCTTACTTTGTGACGACTTCGACGAGCGACCGGCCCACCTCGTCCGGACGCTCGAACTGAAGCCAGTGCCCAGCGCCTTCGAGGACGTCGAGTCGGTAATCGCCAGTCATGTGTCGCGTAGTGGTCTCAGCTTGCAAACGCCCGAGAGCCGGGTCCTGATCGCCCCACAGCAGCACCGTCGGCGCGATGACCCTCAGCTGCCCGGCACCCGCCGCCCACGCCGGCGGGTCGGAAAAGTTCGCGCGGTAATAGTTGAGCGCGGCGGTGAGGCGGCCGGGGCGCGACAGTGACTTCACGTAGTTTTCCACAACGCTGCGAGGCACGGCCTGAGGGTTCGGGGGCAGCGCGTAGAAGTCGCGCAGGCCGCGGTAGTCATCTTTGGCAAGAACCTGCTCCGCCTTGCCCTGCAGCATGAAGAGCCCGATGTAGCTGGAGCGCTTCCGCTGGTCCTCGTCTTTCCAGCCGGCCTCGGCGATCGCCGCCGGATGCCCGACCGACAGCACCGTGAGGGACTTCGTCATCTCTGGGTGCGCGCCGGCGAAGAACCACGCGACCAGGGCTCCCCAGTCGTGGCCCGCGATGTGGGCCTCGGTGCGGCCGAAGGCCGCGATGATGGCGGCCACGTCATCGACGAGCTTCTGCACCGCGTAGTCCTCGACATCGTTCGGAGCGTCGGTCATCCCGTAGCCCCGCATGTCGGGCGCGACGGCCAACGCGCCGGCTTTGGCCAGAGCGCCTACTTGGCGAGTCCACGATTCGGCGCCCTCAGGGAACCCGTGGAGAAGAATCGCCAGCTCGCCGCTCGGCGGCCCATCGACGATGGTCCGAAACCGAAGCCCATTGGCCTGGACCATGTGCTGACTGGGCATCACTCGATGTGCTTGTGGATAAAGTCGGTCGCCACGTCGAGGGCCTGATCGAGCACAGCCAACAATCCGTGCCCTTGGCCCTTGAAGATCTCGAGCCGGGCGCCTCGAATGAGCTTCACCTTCTCCCTGAGCAGGTCGATGTTCGCGAAGGGATCGCGGTCCCCGCTCATGAAGAGCACGGGGCATTTGATCAGAGGCCAGTGGTCGGTGCGGAGCTGGTCGCGAAACCCCGGACGGTGCAGCGGATAGGAGAAAAGGACGAGCCCGCCGAAGTCCGCCTCGATCGCGGCCATGCTCGCGACCCTTCCTCCGAAGGACTGACCACCGCCGATGACATCATGCCCGCGACCCGACGTCTTGATGAAAACGGGAACCGCTTTCTCCGCGCCTCCGCGAGGAAGATCCACCGCGATCGCATCGATTCCACGTCGCTTGAAACCGACCACATAGGGCTTCATCGACGTTGCATTCCCTGATGCTCCATGACCGAGGACGACACGCATCACGTCTATCGTCGCAGTCTTCGATGACGTCCGTCATGGTCCTCATCGACCACGCGATGACGGAAAATTTTACGACCGGTCGCGAAAAAAAATTTCCGCGAAGCATTGACGTGAGAGGGGTTCATCAGGTATCACAACACCTTGTATGGCGATGCTGCTCGTGGTTGCCTCCACAGAGGCAACGGACCCGACGCGAGAAAGGCGACCATTTTCGACAACCGCCAACGTCTCGGAATCCTTATCTATGAGGGTCCGTGGCGCAGCCCGTGGGGTTACCGAGGAGGTGCGTGCAGGAGAAATCCTTCATCACGTCTCACCACATGGAACCCGCCAAACCGATGGAACCTATCGGGTCCATATCACCAGGAGAAGGAGGTAGACATGATGGCTAAGAAGAAGGCAGCCAAGAAGCCGGCAGCCAAGAAGGCCGCCAAGAAGTCCTCGAAGAAGAAGTAAGACACTTCTCTTCATTCGTTTCGTAAGTCCGTTTTCGCCGGGGTTCTGTGGAGCCCCGGCTTCTTTTTATCCCGCGGTCCCGATGAGGGAGGCCACGGTCGCCGCCGCGGCCGGCGCGAGCAGGATCCCTTTCCGATGATGGCCCGTCGCGATGATGAGGTTCGCCACCTCGCTGGTCGCGACGATGGGCACTCCGTCTGGCGTGACGGGTCGCAGGCCCGCCCACGTGCGGAGGATCGTCGCAGAGGCGAGTGCTGGCGCGAGGCGTCGTGCGAATTCGAGCAGGCTCGCGATCCCCTCGACGGTAGGCCGAGCGTCGAAGCCCGAATCCTCTTCCGTCCCGCCCGCGATGATCGTGCCGTCGCCTTTCGGGACGAGATAACCGCCCGACCAGAAGATGCTTCGTCGCAAGACCAGCGATCCGGGGTCGAGCGCCGCCAGCTGTCCGCGCTGTGGCCGGACGTCGACGTCGAGACCCGCGGTGGAGGCGACCTCGCGCGTCCACGGGCCCGCCGCGATGACGAACCAGTCGGCGCGCAGCGGGCCGGTCGGCGTCCTGACGGCACGAGCCTCGTTGCGTGCGATGTCGAAACCAGCGGCGGGCGTGCCCTCGCGGATCTCGGCGCCATGCGTCGCCGCGGACAGCGCGAGCGCGCGCACGAACCTGGGGGGCGTGAGGTGGGCGTGCTCCATGAGGACCGCGCCGAGGACGTCGTGGCTCAAGGCCGGCTCCAGGCGACGGCATTCCGCGGCGTCGAGCCAGCGGCCCGATCCCTGGCGCAGGAGCGCGGCCTCCTCCTCGGTGAAAGCAGGCTGCAGCCCTTGCTGCACGCGGTACTCGACGCTCATCGCGCTGTCCTTCTCGATCCGAGCCACGAGCTCTGGGAATAGAGCGAGGCTCTCTGAGTCGCCAGGTCGAGCCGAAGGGCTCAACTCTCCAGCCGCCGCACCTGAGGCCTTGCTTCCGAGCTGGTCCCGTTCGAACAGGGTGACCTGGTGTCCATCCCGGCTGAGCCTCTCGGCAACGGCACAGCCGATGACCCCTCCACCGACCACGGCCACCCGCGACATATAAGGAAGATAGCCGGGCCGTCTTCCCTCTCCCCTTCAGGGGAGAGGGTCAGGGTGAGGGGCAAGGAAGAAGAAAAACCGCCCGAATCCCCTTGACTATCGAACATTCGTTCGATATGGTGATGACGCCTCCACTTCCCCTCCTGCGTCTTCTCGTGAGGCCCCATGAAAGATGCAGGCACAGAACCTCCAGCTCGACGGCGCCATCGACGCGATCCGGCTGCGCTTCGGCAGCCACGCGCTGACCCGCGCGGCCGAGCTGCCCCCTCCGCAGCCATGGCCCAGCGGGACACCGCTCGACTCCCTGACCGGGATCGGCGGCCTCCCCCGCGGGCGGCTCTCGCTTCTCACCGGAAGCGGAACGTGCGGCAAGCTCTCGCTCGCCCTGGCCCTCCTCGCGCACGCGACCCATGAGTTCGCGCACGCGACGGTGATCGACGGCGGCGGATTCGATCCCTGGAACCTCCTTCCCTTCTATCCCGAGCTGAGCGCGCTGACCGTGGTCCGCGCGCCAGCTCCTGAAATCGCGGGCGAGTCGGCCGCAGCCCTGGCCAGGGCAGGAGCCGGCTTCATTCTTTTGATGAGCGAGGTCCCGGAGCACTGGCTCGGCCCTCTCGAGTCGGGTGCCAACCGCTCAGGCACGGTGTTGGTCGGAGTGGTGGACGCCCCCGGCCGCGCCCTCGCCCACGCGTCGAGCTTCAGCCTTGCTCTGTCTCGCACCGAGTGGGTCTGGGAGCGGGGTCAGCTGGTCGGGATCCGGGTGACCGCCCGCTGCTCGAAAAACAGGGTGGCGCCACCACTCGGCGAAACAGCGCTCGAGATCCGCTACCCACTCGGCGCGCGACCTGCATCGGACCACCTGGTGCACATCGTGGAATCTCGCGTCGATGTCCAGGAGGTTGCGCCATGCATATCTGCTGTGGTCTGACCGGTCACCTGGAGCTGGCGCGGCGGCCGGACCTCTACGGGACTCCAGTCATCGTCGGGCGCTGGGACGAGCATGTGGTCGCGGCGTCGGAGGAGACGCTGCCGTTCGGCGTGATGCCGGGCATGGCGCTGCGACAGGCCGAGCATCTCTGTCCCCAGGCGACGTTCGTCCTGCCAGACGAAGAAGCCACCGCCCGCATTCGCGAGCTGGTCTCTGCCGCGCTCTATGACCTCGCGCCTGTGGTCGAGGTCCGCGAGGAAGGCATCGCGTGGCTGGACATCAGCGGCGTGGCGACCGCAGGCCAATCGATCCGCGCCGCCCGCCATCGCCTATCGAAGGCGATCGGCCGCGAACCTCGCCTCGGCCTCGCTCCCGGTCCTTTCTCGGCGCGGCTCGCCGCGTCACGCGCAAGGCCGGGGCGATTGCTGCGCGTCGCCGATGCGCGCGAATTTCTCGCCCCGCTGCCCTCGCGCGAGCTGCCGCTCAACTCGGAGCAGCTCGAGCGACTCGACCTGCTTGGCCTTCGCACCCTCGGTGCGGTGGCGACGATCGGTCCGCGCGAGCTGGAGAGCCAACTCGGCCGCGACGGCCGGCGCGCCGCGCTTCTCGCGCGCGGCCTGGAGCCGGACCAGCTCGTGCCGTGGCTGCCCCCGCTCTTCACGAGCGCGCATCGGCAGTTCGGCGACCCGGTCGAGGACCGCGAGGCTCTGCTCTTCGTCGCGCGAGCCCTGTGCGGCGACCTCGCCGAAGAGCTTGGGCTGCGCGGCGCCGGCGCCAAGCACGTGCGCGTGCGACTCCTCTTCGAATCTTCAGGCGATGAGAAGCGCGAGTCGGTGGTGCGCCATCCATTGAGCAGCGTGGCGGAGCTGTTCGGTCTCATCGGCTCCTGGATCAAGGAGTGGCAGCCGCGCGCGCCGATCACCGAGCTGTGGATCGAGCTGCCGGTGCTCGAGGCCGCCGGAAGACGTCAGCTCAGGTTGTGGGCCGGCGGCGATGGAACCAGCGAAGAGGTCATCGCCGCCATGGAGCGGATCCAGGAACGCTTCGGAGACGCGGTGGTGCACCGGCCAAAGCCGGCCTTCGTCTCCTCCCCCATTCCCTCAGAGCGCTTTGCGTGACGACGCAGTCACAAGCAGCCGTTGGCGGGAACGGCGGGCGTGTTCGAGACCTTCCGCAGCCCATCCGCCTCGGAGTAGAGGTAGATGCCCTGGGGGCTGCCGAACCACACGCCGTGGGAATCCGTGATGCCGCCCGCCAGCGTCTGGACCAGCCAGCCCTTGTAGATCAACCGCGAGGAGCCGGGAGCGGAGACGATCGACAGCTCGGCATTCGAGTCGGCGCCTCCCCAGAGCTCGGACACCATGAGCGGATGCCCTTGAGCGTCGAGGCCCACGACGCCGAGACCCGACCCAGGCTTGTACCGCCACATCGTTTGCGAGCCCCCTCTAAGGTCGACGCGATCGATCTCGTCCGGCAGCGTGCCGACGGAAGTACCGGTGTCGACCGGACTGGGGTCGGCGGGATTCACGAGCTGGGCCCAGATGACGCCGCCGCCGGCGCTGCGGACCGGATAGATGTCCTTCGACACCTGCCGGACCGAACCGGTGGAAGGATCGAGGAGCCACAGGCCGGCGAGGAGGTGCTCGAACGCCTGCACCAGGTAGATGCCGTCGGCCGAATAGTCCAGGACTATCGGCGGGGCGCTGGGGCCGTTCCCGTTCGTGAAATGAATCGTGAGGTCCTTTCCGCTGACGACCCCGACCACGTGGAGGACGTACTCGGTCTGCGTGAAGTCCACGTAGGCGTAGCCTGCGCCGTCGGGAGAGACCCCCGACCGAGCCACCGGCAGCCAGCGAGAGTAGGCGCGGTCGTAGTACATGCCGCCCTTTCCGTTGGGATCGACGGTCGCCGTGTTAGCGGGAAAGCTGATGAAGGAGTCCACGATCGTCGCCTCGCCCTGATGGGAGTAGATCGGCAGCCGGCAGGAGAAGGCGACCTTGGTCA
>DATNMQ010000132.1:0-1688 GCA_035602465.1 Candidatus Sulfotelmatobacter sp.
ATTCGGCGATCCAGGTGGTCCAGATCCGGGTGAAGCGCCGAGCAGCGGAGCGAGCGCATCGGAGATTCGTGAGCGAGCAGCGCAGGCGCTGAACCCGGAGATGGGCCGCATGGGCGCCGAAGATCCGCCGACGGCTTTTCCCGCCGCGCCTCTAGGTCTCGACGACCGCCTCCGCCTGCGGGGCCGCCTCGGACACCACCGACCGCACCAGGCTCGAGTACTCGTCGACCAGACGCTGCGCGTGTCCGGCGTCGAGGGTCGACGCGATCACGTGATACTCGGGCCGGTCGGCGTCCGGCACTACGAGGACCCAACCATCGTCGACGAACACCTTGACCCCATCCGTCAGGTCGACTCGGTCCTTGAGGTGGCGCTCCATCATCGTGCGCATCACGCGGCCCTTCACCTCCCAGGGGCAGAACTCGACCGCGGCGCGGTGCCCGACCTGCGGGATCTTGGCTCGCAGCGCACCAAGCGACGCGCCCGACTTCGCAAGCAGCTCGAGCGTCCGAGCGATCGTGAAGATGGCGTCGAACGACACCGCGAAGTCGGGCCAGCAGAATCCGCCGGAACCATCCGAGGCGAGCACGGTTTCCGCATGCTCCGCCGCGCGCAGGACCGCGCCCGGCGTGATTTTCGTGGGTACGAAGCGGCCGCCCAGCTCGTCGGCGATCATCGAAAACGCGAGCGACGTCGACGCGGGCCCCAGGACGGTGCCGGCCTTGTCCTTCAGCGCAAGCTGGGTCAGCACCGCAAACGCGCTGCTGTGGTCGAGCACCGTGCCGTTCTCGTCGACCAGGAAACACCGCTCGCCCGGCGAATCGATGAAGATGCCGAGCTTCGCCTTGACCGCGGACGTGATGACCCCGATCTCTTGCAGGTGCGCCTGAAACGTCGGATCGTCCTGCTCCATGACGATCTCCGCGGGCGCCGCGTTCAGCGGGATCACCGAGCAGTTGAGCTCGCGCAGGATCTGCGGCAGCAACATCGCCACCGCACCGTTGTTGTAATCGACGACCACCTTGAAAGCCGCGCCGCGCACCGCCTCGAGGTCGAGCTTCGCGATCAGGTCCTCCGTGTAGCGCTCGGTCTGCTGGTCGCGGCGCGTGATGCGCCCCATCTCGTAGTGCGAGACGCGCCGGATGTCCTCGCGAAAGAACAGGCCCTCGAGCTTGCGCTCGCTTCGCTTGTCGACGTCGAGGCCATGGTCGTCGAAGATGCGGACGTCGGCTGACCGCGGGTCGACGGGCGACGTCTGCACGTGCACCGCCGACACGTGGTTGTGGCGCGCCCAGTACCGCGCGACCGGCGCGGGCAGCACCGAGAGGTCGATCACGTTAATGCCGGACGAGATCATCCCGGACATGAAGGCGCGACCGATCATCCGGGCGGACCGCGTGTAGTCGCGCGAGAACGCGATCTCAGTTCCCTTCGGCGTGAGCGCACCGACGGAGGCGCCGAGCCGCGACGCGAACTCCGGCGTGATCTCGATGTTGATCAGGCCGGTGAGGCCGTAGGAGCTGAACAGGCCGCGCTTCCACGAGCCCGCCCAGATGATCGACTCGTGCACGACCGCGCCCGGCTCGACCTCCTTGTTCGGCCAGATGCGAACGTTGGCGTTGACCGTCGAGCCGGCGCCGATCACGACGTCGCTGCCGATCACGCTGCCCTCTTCGAGCAGGCAGCCG
>DATNMQ010000138.1:0-1986 GCA_035602465.1 Candidatus Sulfotelmatobacter sp.
CCCCAATAAAACCGGGGCCAACTGACGGCGGGTGTGGACGTTCGCCAGGTATTCTGACGCGATTTTCGTGGAGATTTCACGAAGCGTCCGTTGTACGAGACGGGGGTTGCAATGACTCTTCGGCGGTCTTCGCCACAAACGAAGCACCGGAAGGGATATTGTCAGGCGGCTTTTCGTCTGCGCAATGATCGGTCCGTCAACAGGGCTGCAATCTTCATAAGGTTGTTGGCGAGCACCGCGGCCGCGACCCACAGCTCAAAACGCTCGCGACCTTGAGCGAGACAGCGCTTCATGCCGCGACCGCGGAACAACACCGAGATGCGCCCCTCGATGCCTGCGCGAAAGCGCTGGCCGTCCTTGAACTCCCGGCTTTTCTCGTAGGCTTCGCGCTCGGGCGCTTTGGTGCCGCCCCGCTGTGGGATGCACACCACCTTGACCCCTTCCTGCTTGCACGACGTCACGTTCTGTTCGCTGAAGAAGCCGCGATCCGATCCATACAATTCGGGGACGTAGCCGAAGGTCTGCTTGTGGCGTTCCAACGAAACAACCACGTGCTGTTCGTCGACGGGATTTCCGTCCAACACTTCATACTGCGTGATCAAGCCGTGCGCGCTTTCGGCGAGGAAGACCTTGTGGCCGAACTCGATCGGCGTCTGCACCTTGCCGCGCTTGATGAGGTCAGTATGGGGCTCGAAAATCGAATAGATCTTCTCGGCGGTTGGAACTTGTTCGCCATGGAGCACACGGCGGCGCGACTGATTGATCACACGGGCTCCCAGGTCACAAAAGTGCTCGATCTCCTTGCGCGTCTCCGCGATCACAATGTCGGCGAGCATGTCTTTGCCATGCGCCTTGCGAGTATTCCTCAGCGCCATTCGTGCGTTTTCCAAAACCTCCTCGGCAATGCCGATGAGCTCGCGGTATTTCTCGGTCTGCTGCTCCTGACGCTGCCTCGTGGTCATCCGTTGGATGTCTTGCATTCGACGCCGCGCCGATCGCGTCCGATCCCGGAACCCCTTGATACGCCGACGCCCCAGCGCTGCGGCGAGGCGGCCGATCAGGCGCGTGACGACACGAACGACATCCCACAACAGCGTGTTGTCAGTCGGATGATGAATGTCGGTCTGGACCACTGTGGTGTCGACACGCAGCTTTTGGCCGTCCTCCAGTTCGAGGGCGACCGCCGCCTGCACCACCAGATCATTGATTGCCTTGAGCGTCTCGGGCGTGAGCCGGGTGAAGCCGCGGTGGAATGCATCGTGTCGAGGCACCGGCAGACAATAGAAATCCGTGAACTGGCGCAGTGTGCATCCATCGGCAATCCGTTCGCGCAATTCGCGATAGTCCCAGTTCTTGATGCGCATGAGAACCAGCGAGCGCAGGATCTGCTGCGGCGTCAAGCCACTGCGACCAGTCTCGGCTTTCTTCAAACCCCGCGTCAGATCGCAGCGGACCTGCTCGATCATCTCCTTCTGGTTGTCAAGAAAGTCGGAAATGGCTTGCAGCAACGGCTCAAGGCGCAGGCCCTGACGCATCAGCTCCCAATCGGCAAAACTGACCTGTCGCTCCACTATCCTCGACACCGCTCAGCCCTCGTCGATCTTCATCGCTCCGGAGCGCTCGCGCTTCAGCGCCTTGATATATCGCGGTGCCACTTGGTGCAGCAGATTCTGCAGCGCGCGCCCATTGTCCAGACTGCGCTGAACCTCTGGCACAAGCTCTTCCGGCACGTAGACGGCAACACGACGCCCGTTCGCCCGACCGTAAAGGACATAACTTTGATGCTGCTCGCCAGACAGACAAGCCCGGCAGTTTTCGCGGATGCACCGGCTCCGCCGCAAGCTCAGCGAACCAAGAACCGCAGGCCAGAGATCAGCCGATTCACTCTGCAGCCAGCGCGCGACATCAGAGGGCGATTCCGAATCAACATGCTTCATGTTGAACATGTGATGCTATACACATATCCGGATCAAGCAAAATCGAACG
>DATNMQ010000154.1:0-16561 GCA_035602465.1 Candidatus Sulfotelmatobacter sp.
GCGGCCAGGGCGCTCGGGTTTTCCAGAGACGAGAGATCGCCTGGATCCTTGCCCGTGTAGACGGACTTCACGACCCGGCGCAGGATCTTGGCGTTGCGCGTGCGCGGCAGGTCGCCGACGATGTGCACCGCCTTCGGACGCAGCGGCTTGCCCAGGGCTGAGGCGACGAGATCCTGAAGCTCGGTCGCCAGAGCATCGCTCGCCGGCTGGTTCGGGCGAAGCACGACGAAGCAGACCAGAGCCTCGCCTTTCAGCTCGTCGGGCACGCCGATCGCGGCCGCCTCTGCGACCGCGAGGTGGCCGACGAGGATGGACTCGACCTCCGCCGGGCCCAGCCGCTTGCCCGCGACCTTGATCGTGTCGTCCGATCGGCCCAGGACGTACCAGAGGTCGTCTTCGGGGTCGACGTACGCCCAGTCGCCGTGCACCCACACGCCTTCGAAACGGCTCCAGTAGGTGTCGAGGTAGCGCTGGCGGTCGCCCCAGAAACCGCGCGTCATGCCGGGCCATGGGTTGCGGATGACGAGCTCGCCGACCTCACCGCGCACCGAGCGCCCGTCCGCGTCGAGGACGTCGGCCGCCATGCCCGGCACGGGACCCGCGAAAGAGCACGGCCGGATATGCGTGATGACGTTGCCGCACAGGATGCCGCCCGACACCTCGGTTCCACCTGTGTAGTTGATGACGGGGATCCGGCCCCCGCCAATGTGCTTGAAGAACCAGTGGAAGGGCTCCGGGTTCCATGGCTCGCCGGTCCCGCCGAGGACGCGAAGGCTCGAGAGGTCATGCTTTGCCGGCAGCTCGTCGCCGTGGGTCATCAGGCCGCGCACGAGGGTGGGGGAGACGCCGAGCACCGTGACCTTGTGGTCCTCGACCATGCGCCACAGGCGGTTCGCGGCCGGGTAATCCGGCGTGCCCTCGTACAGCACCATCGTGGCGCCGAGCGCGAGCGTGCCGAAGATGAGCCAGGGTCCCATCATCCAGCCGATGTCCGTGTACCAGAACACGACGTCGTCGGGGCCGACGTCGAAGCAGTGAGCCATGTCCTGCGCGGTCTTGACGGGAAATCCTCCGTGGACGTGCAGCGTGCCCTTCGGCTTGCCGGTCGTGCCCGACGTGTAGATGATCATCAGCGGGTCCTCGGGGTCGAGCTCTTCGGTGCGGGCACGCTCGGGCTCATCCTCCAGCAGCACGTCCCACACCTCGTCGCGTCCATGCGTCCACGGGATCTCGCGGACGACCCGCCTGTACACGATCACCTTCTTCACGCTGGGGCAGCTGACGAGGGCGCGGTCGGCCGTCTCCTTCATGGGGACGACCTGCCCGCGGCGATAGAAACCGTCGGCGCAGATCAAGACCTTGGCCTCGCAATCGCGGAGTCGCGTCGCGATCGCCTCAGGCCCGTAGCCCGAGAACAGCGGGATGATGACCGCGCCGACCTTCGCCGCCGCGAGGACCGACACGGCGACCTCCGGGCACATCGGCATGAAGATCCCGATGCGGTCCCCGACGCGAACGCCGAGCCGCCGCAGGCCTCCCGCGAGCCGGCTCACCTCGCGATCCAGCTCGCCGTACGTCAGAGTGCGCACGTCGCCTCGCTCCCCCTCCCAGACGATGGCCGGCTTGTCGTTGAAGTCGCCATCGCGGTGCCGGTCGAGGCAGCTGTGCACGATGTTCATCCGTCCGCCCCGCCACCACCGAGGCCACTGCTTGCCCCCCGACAGGTCGACGACCTTGTCGTAGTCGCGGTAGAAGGCGATGCCGATGTCTTTGATCGCGGCGTCCCAGAACCACTCGATGTCGGCGTCGGCGCGCTGCAGCAGCTCGGCGAAGGTCTCGATGCCGTGCCGGTCCATGAATCGCTTCAGCCGGCTGCGCTCGATCACTTCGGGGCTCGGTTCCCAGATCACATCGCCGATGACTACGGGTTGCAAGGGTTTAATTGTCGTCAGAACCCGATGCGCGAGCTGCCTGACGACTTTGCCGAGACGCTTGCCCGCGTCCTCGACCCGCGCCAGCGCGAGGCGTCGGCCGAGATCATCGAGGCAGCCACGCTGCTCGATGACGTAGAGCTGCGGCTTTTCCTGCAGCTGTTCGCGGCGCGGGTGCGCGCCTCCGACGCGCCGATCAGGGCCGGCGAGCTGCGAAGGTTCCTGGACCGGGCCGCACGCGGGGGACCGCCGCGAGACGCTCCCTGATCCGCTCGGCGTCCTCGACCAGCATCCAGTAGTTGTTCCACGCGGTGCGGGCGACCGCCAGGGCGAGATGCGGCTTGTGCCGCACGCGGGCCGCCCTCACGGCCTGCTGCTGCGCGTAGCACCATCGGTCCCAGGCGCGCTCCACGGTGCACTCGACGAGCTCGATCCAATCGGCGTCGACCCCGCTGATCGGTGGCGGAGGAAGGGTCAGCACCTTCCATTTGCGGTCTTCGCGCACGATGGTCATGAGCGGTTGCCCGCTCGGCCGGCCGGCATGGCGGGCCGGCCGCGGATTCTTGGGATTCGCCGCCATCAGCCGCTGCTGCACCGCGAAGACGAGGTCGTGCGCTGCCTCGAGGGTCGCCGCCGGGAGCGGGGGATTGCGCCGGCCGAGCCGGACCTGGAGAGCGCGGATCGCCTCGCGCAGCAGGAGCGGCGCCTCGCACTGGTCGTTCAGGCGCAGGGTTTCGACGTCGTCGAGCAGGACATCCGACTCGGCCAGGAGGGAGCGGCGGCGAGATTCGGCGGCGTACTCGGACTCGAGTGTGGCTGTGGACATTTGACAGCACGATAGACCGCAACGCGGGCGTGTCAAGCGCCCATTTACAAGTCAGGCTATGTCGAGTAGCCTCTTCCCGTTGTCGATCAGGAGCTTCTGCAGCACCGGCTCCGGGATGTCGAGGGTTTGCAGCTCATCGAGGCAGCGCTGCGGATTGATGAACGGGTAGTCGCTGCCGAAGACGAACTGGTCCTGCAGGCGGCCCTTCATGTCGCGCAGCACCTCGGTCGGGATGTAACGCGGTGCCCAGCCCGAGATGTCGATGTAGATGTTCGTCTTGTGCAGCGCCATCGCCAGCAGCTCGAGGTGCCATGGGTAACCGAAGTGCGCCGCGATGAACTTCAGGTCCGGAAACGCGGCAGCCGGAGCGTCGAGCCAGATCGGGCGCGCGAAGTCGATGCGGATGCCCTGGCCGCCGGGCTGTCCCGCACCGATGCCGCTGGTGCCGGTGTGAAACAGGAGGATCAGGCCCAGCTCCTGGCATCGCTCGTACAGCGGCCAGTGCTGCTCCTCGTTGGGCGCGAACGCCTGCAGCGACGGGTGTAGCTTCACCCCTTTCAGCCCCAGCTCGGCGATGCGGTCGCACTCGGCCACCGCCCGCTCGCCCTTCAGCGGGTCGACGCTGCCGAACCCGATGAACGTCTTCGGAAATTCGCGGCATGCCTGCGCGACCAGGTCGTTCGGCACGCGAGGCCGCCCCGTGGCGGTCTCCGCATCCCAGGCAAGTAGTACCGCCAGGACGTCCATCTCGTCGTACTCGCGGGCCAGCTCCTCGAGCGACTTGCGGGCGACCTTCGAACGGAAGTAGGACTCTGCCGCTTCGACGTAGCCCTTCATCGAGACGTCGAGCCACTCGGGCGTCGGAAGGTGGACGTGAAAGTCGATCGCCTTCAAAGCGAGACTTATCTTCATGGAAGCCACCCTGCTCGTGCTCGCCGGCGGCCAGAGCCGGCGCATGGGCCGCCCGAAAGCCTGGCTCGAGGTGGGGAACACCGTGCTGCTGCGCTACGTGGTGGAACGCCTGGCTCCCGCGTTCTCGGAGGTGATGGTCTCCTTCGCCGAGCCGGAGCAGATGGAGCAGCACGTGCCGTACCGCGTCGTGTTCGACCGCAAGCGTGCAGCCGGTCCTCTTGCGGGCCTCGAGGCCGGCCTCTTGTCCGCTCGCCACGAGGTGATGTTCGCGGTCGGATGCGACATGCCCTATGTCACGCAGTCGCTCGCCGAGCTGGCCGTGGCGGCCGCCCGCAGCTGCGACGCGGCGATCCCCCGCCACGACGGACTCTTCGAGCCGGTGTGCGGCGCCTACCGCAAGTCCGCGCTGCCGGCGATCGCCGGCGCCCTGGATGCGGGCAACTTCGTGGCGCATGACGTCGCGGAGTACCTCGACGTGACGTGGCTCGAAGGCCAGGATCCCGACCAGTTCCAGAGCCTCAACACGCCGTCCGATCTGGATCGATTCCATGCCGCTCTCGCGGCGCAGCGATAATTGGTCGGATGGCGGCAGTAGGCCGGATTCACTCCGGCCGTCACCCAGCATGAGCTGCCAAACGCTCCCATGCATCGTGTTACTCGGTGGGGGTTCCACGGGGGAGGCCTGCCTCCCCCGTGAAATCTTGGTCAGGCCGCGTTGAAAATCGTCGTCACGGTGAAGCAGGTACCCGATCCGAACTCGAACCTCACCCTCGAGGGCGACAACACAATCTCCCGCGAGAAGGAGGTCGTGCTCGATCCCGGCGACGAATGCGGGGTGGAGGAAGCTCTGCAGCTCAAAGAGGCGCACGGCGGCGAGGTCATCCTCGTCTGCATGGGCCCCGAACGAGCCAAGGACGCGATCCGCAAGGGGCTCTCGATGGGGGCCGACCGCGGCGTTCTGATTTCCGACGCCGAGCTCGCCGGCGCCGACGCGCTGCTGACCGCGCGGGTCCTGGCGGCCGCGATCAAGAAGGAAGAGCCAGACCTGGTCATCTGCGGCACCGAGTCGTACGACGGCAGCACGGGGATGGTGCCTCCGATGCTCGCGGAGCTGCTCGGCTTTCCCCAGCTGACCTTCGCGAAGAAGGTCGAGGTGGACGGATCCAACGTCAAGGTGCATCGCCAGACGGCGGACGGCTACCAGGTCGTCGAGTCCGCGACGCCCGCGCTGATCACGGTCACCGCCGGTATCGCCGAGCCTCGCTACGCGTCACTCAAAGGCATCATGGCCGCGCGCTCGAAGGAGATCAAACAGGTCGCGTTTGGCGACCTGGGTGTCGAGAAGGGCGAACCCGCAGAGACGATCGAGGGCGTCACCGACGCCGAGTTGCGTAAGGCCGGCCAGGTGATACAGGACGACGGCAGCGCGGTCGACAGGATCGTCCAGGTGCTGGCCGACGCGAAGGTCCTGTAGATGCCAAGCGTGCTCGTCTACGCGGAGCTGAACCAGGGCAAGCTCGTGTCCACCGCGCTGGAGCTGATGGCCAGGGCGCGCGATCTCGGCGACGTTTACGCGGTGGCCCTGGGCACTGGCGCCAAGGCGGCAGCCGCGACCCTCGGCAAGCACGGCGCAAAGGTCGTTCACGTCAACGAGGACGCGGCGTTCGATGACTACGTCGCTGAGCCTGCGGCGGACGCGCTCGCCGCGCTGTACGAGAAAGAGAAGCCCGACCTGATCCTCTTCGGCTTCACGCCCGACTCGAGGGAGGTCGCTGGAAGGCTCGCCGCTCGGCTTGGCATCGGCCTCATCGCGAATGCCGGCGACATCGCGGCTCAAGGCGGCGGGTTCGTCGCCAAGGTGCCGTACTTCGGTGGCGCGAAGATCGCGTCGATGAAGGCAAACGCCAAGCCCGCGATCGTGCTCATCCGGCCGAAGTCGTTCGAGGCCTCGGAAAAGGGCGGCACGGCCGAGGTGAAGCAGCTCGACCTGGCCGTGGCTGACGGCTCGAAGCGTGCGCATATCACCGAGCGCGTCGTCGAGGCATCGGAGAAGGTGAAGCTCGAGGACGCCAAGGTCGTGATCAGCGGCGGTCGCGGAATGGGCGGCCCACAGAACTTCCCGATGCTGGAGGAGCTGGCGAACGCGCTGGGAGCCGCCGTCGGCGCAAGTCGCGCGGTCGTCGACGCGGGGTGGGTTCCGTACTCGATGCAGGTCGGCCAGACGGGCAAGTCGGTCCGCCCCGGCGTCTACATCGCGGTGGGCATCTCCGGCGCGATGCAGCACACCGTCGGGATGAAGACCTCGAAGGTGATCATCGCGATCAACAAGGATGCCGAGGCGCCGATCATGAAGATGGCGGACCTCGGGGTCGTCGGCGATGCGCTGAAGATCGTGCCCGCGCTCACCGCCGCGGTCAAAGCCAAAAAGCACGGATAGGGCTCAGGCTCAGCACCTCCTCGATGAGCGCATAGAGCGCCGCCGGGAGCGCGATTTCGAAGCCGCCGACGCCCTTCGTGAGCAATTGCGCGCGGGGGGGTGGGACGTTGTCGACAGCGCCACCGGAAGCGAGCTGCAGGCGCTGAAGGCTCCACCCAGCGGCGAGCCGAAGGCCGCGGCGCGCGCCGTCACGCTGCTCGCGGTCGTCCATGGGTGGCAGCCTGATGCGGAGCGGTGGCTCCTCTCGGTCTTCACCCACTGCAAGGCCGATTTCGAAGCGGTGGTGGTGGACAACTCCGACGACCCGCGCATCGCGGGGTGGCTGAAGAACCGGGCCGCGGAGCGCCTCCGCGTGGTCTCGCTCCAGCCGCCGCTCGGCTTCGCGGCGGCGGTCAACGCGGGGATCGAGGCGGCGGCCGGCGAGGTCGTCGTCCTGTTCGATCCAGGCGTGGCCCTCGAAGGCGATGCCGTCACACCGCTGATTGCAGCGCTCGAGGATCCCTCGGTCGCGATCGCCGGGCCGTTCGGCCTTCGCGGCCGCGGCACGCTGAAGGAGTTCGACGAGAGCGCCGGGCCCGAGGTGGACGCGATCGAGGGTTACTGCATGGCCTTCCGCCGGGCCGACGCGCTCGCGGTCGAGGGGTTCGACCCGAGGTTCCGCTTCTACCGCATGGCGGACGTCGAGTTCAGCTTCCGGCTGCGCGATCGCGGTGGGAGGGCGGTCGTCCTGCCCGACCTCCCGGTCGTCAGGCACGAGCACCGCCTCTGGGAGTCGACGGAGCCCGGGGAGCGGGAACGGCTCTCCAAGCGCAACACGTACCGCTTCCTCGACCGCTGGCGCGAACGAGCAGACCTGCTGACCAGTCGATAATTCGCCCGGTGGGCGATGACTACGCAAGCAAAGTCGATGATCTCCGTGCCAGGCGCAAGAAGAACCTCGCCATGGGCGGCGAAGAGAAGGTCGCGAAGCAGCACGAGCGCGGCAAGCTGACAGCCCGCGAGCGCATCGACCTGCTGTTCGATCCAGGCACGTTCGTCGAACTGGGTCTGCTCGCCAAAAGCCGAGACGGCTCCGACGACACTCCTGCAGATGGAGTGGTCACAGGACACGGCGACATCGATGGCCGCCAGGTGTGGGTCATCGCGTACGACTTCACCGTGATGGCGGGCTCGATGGGAGCGGTGGGCGAGCAGTTCAAGGCCGCCCGGGTCCGCGAGCTGGCTCTACGCTACCGCAAGCCCATCGTCTGGCTCCTGGATTCGGCCGGTGCGCGCATCCAGGAGGCGTCGGGCTCGACGTTCGCCGGCACCGGCTGGTTGTTCGCCGACCAGGTCGTGATGTCGGGGGTCATCCCGCAGGTGGCGGCCATGCTCGGCCCATGCGCGGCGGGGACGGCGTACATCCCTGGGCTCGCCGATTTCGTGCCGATGGTCAAGGACACCTCCTCGATGTCGCTGGGCGGCGCGCGCCTGGTGAAGGCGGCGACCGGTGAGGACGTCACCGATCACGACATGGGCGGGTCGCAGGTCCACTGCTACGAATCAGGGGTGGGGGACAACGAGGTTGCTGACGACAAGGAGTGCATCGACATGGTGCGGCGCTTCCTCTCCTACCTGCCCTCGAGCAATCTCGAGGCGCCGCCCTTCGTCGACGTCGGCGATCCCGCCGACCGGCTTGTCGCGGGGTTGGACAAGATCGTGCCGGTCAGCCCGCGCGCCGCGTACGACGTGCGCAAGGTGATCAAGGTTGTGTTTGACGAGGGGTCGTGGTTCGAGGTCAAGCCGGCATGGGCCAAGAACATCGTCGTCGGGTTCGCGCGAGCCGCGGGAAACTCGGTCGGCGTGGTGGCGAACCAGCCGATGCAGAAAGGTGGTGTGCTCGACTCGGACTCCGCCGACAAGGCGGCGCGATTCATCCGCATGTGCGACGCGTTCAACGTCCCGCTCGTGTACCTGGTGGACGTTCCGGGCTTCATGGTCGGGTCGCAGGTCGAGAAGGAGGGCATCATCCGCCACGGCGCGAAGATGCTCTACGCGACGTCCGAGGCGACCGTTCCGAAGGTGACGATCGTCATGCGCAAGGCCTACGGGGCGGGCTACTACGTGATGTGCGGCAAGGGTTATCAGCCCGACACGATCGTCGCGTGGCCGCTTGCCGAGATCTCGGTGATGGGGCCGGAAGGTGCGGTGAACATCATCTTCAACAAGCAGGTCGAGGCCTCGGAAAATCCAGAGGCCACGCGCGCTCAGCTCATCGAGACGATCCGCGCCCAGATCAACCCATACCTCGCTGCGGGCTGGGCGATGATCGACGACGTGATCGATCCCGCCGAGACGCGCAGCGTGATCGTCAAGGGCATCGAGCAGGCGCGGGACAAGAAGATCGACCGACCCTGGCGCAAGCACGGCAACATCCCGGTATGAGATCCCCACGAAATCGGAGGCTTCGCCGAGATTTCGCGGGGGCCCCTTTGTGAGCACACCAGTGGTGATCACCGCCGCGCTCACCGGCGTGCTGGCGACGCGCGATCAGTGTCCTGCGATCCCGTACACGCCCGTCGAGATCGGCGAAGAGGCAAAGAGAGCCGCCGACGCCGGCGCCGCCATCGTCCACATCCACGCCCGCACGCCGGACGGCGGACCCGACTGGAGCGTCGAAACGTTTGCCGCGATTCTTTCCGAGGTGCGAGCGAAGACGGACGTCATCGTCAACTTCTCGACCGGCGCCGTGGGCATCCCGGCGGAGCAGCGCATCGCGCACATCCGCGACCTGCGCCCGGAGATCGGCGCCCTGAACATGGGATCGATGAACTACGCGATTTACTCCGCGAAGAAGAAGGCCTTCTATCACGACCACGTCTTCGCGAATCCGTTCCGCGACATCCAGCTCTTTCTCGAGGCGATGAACGGAGCGGGCGTCCGGCCGGAGCTCGAATGCTTCGACACCGGGCACATCGCCAACACGGCGCCGCTGATCGACATGGGCGTGCTCAAGCCCCCGTATCAGTTCAGCCTCATCATGGGCGTCCTCGGTGGAATCCCGGGGACGACGCGCCACCTCGTGAACCAGGTGGAATCGCTGCCTGAGAATTCGCACTGGCAGGTGATCGGCATCGGGCTCAACCAGTGGGCGCTGGCGGCCGCGGCCGTCACGATGGGCGGAAACGTACGCGTAGGCCTGGAGGACAACTTCTATGTGGAGGAGGGACGGATGGCGAAGAGCAATGGCGAGCTGGTCGAGAAGGCGGCGCGGATCGCGCGCGATCTTGGCCGTCCCGTCGCCTCGACCGCCGAAACCCGCAAAATTCTCGGCTTGAAACCGAATGACTGAAGTCAAAGCCGAGTTGGTGGGAAGCGTGTGGAAGGTCAAGACGAAGCCCGGCGCACAGGTCGCCGAGGAAGACGAGCTCCTGATCCTCGAGTCGATGAAGATGGAGATCCCCGTCACCGCGCCACGGGCCGGCACCGTCAAAGAGGTGCGCGTGAAGGAGGGTGAGGTCGTCAAGGAGGGCCAGGTCCTGGTCGTCCTCGAATGAAGCCGGCGCAGCTCCTGCTCGCATACATGAGGCTGGTCGAGAAGGAGCGAGAGCTGCGCGATCAGATCGAACAGGTCGAATCGGTGCTTGCTTCGAATCCCGATGTCGTGAGCGCGGAGGAGGCGCTCGCAACCGCCAAGGCTGAGCACATGGCGATAGAGCTGCGCCTTCGCGAGTCCGACCGCGAGAGGGAGACCCACCGCGGCAGGCTGCGCACGCGGGAAAGGGACCTGATGAGCGGGAAGATCCGCAACCCGACCGAGCTGATCCAGCTGAACACAGAGGTGCAGCACCTGCGGGCGAGCTTTGCCGAAAAGGAAGACGCGCAGCTGAGCATGATGGAGGAGGGTGAGCTCGCCAACGAGGCAGTGCGCGAGGCCTCTTCGAGCCTGGACGACGCCCGCACCCGTGCCGCGTCCGATGAGCCGACTCTGCGGCGAGACCTGGAGTCGCTTCGATCCGAGCTCGCCACTGTGCAGGCCGACAGTGCCGCCATATGGGCGCAGGTTCCGGTGGCCGCTCAGAACACCTACCTGCGAGTGCGCGCGCATCCTCCGGTGGCCGAGGTCGACCGGAACCAGTGCCAGGCGTGTCACGTCACGGTTACCTCGTCAGGTATGCAGCTGTTGCGGAAAGGGGACACGATCGTGCACTGCGAGAACTGCGGCCGAGTCCTGGTGATGGCCTGAAGACCCTTCGGCTACGTGTCGACGGGGGCGCGCGAGGCAATCCCGGGCCTGCAGCGTTGGGCGTCGTGATCGAGGACGATCAAGGGATGCGGCTGCGCACCTTCCACCGTTATTTGGGCAAGGCGACCAATAACCAGGCCGAGTACTGGGCTTTGATCGATGGCCTGAAGGCGATCGAGGCATGGAAGCCTGACCGACTCGAGATCTTCGTCGATTCGAAATTGGTCGCCGAGCAGGTGAGGGGAAAATGGAAGGTCAAGGAGCCTGATTTGCAGTTGCTGCACAAGCAGGCGACCGAGCTGCTGGAGCCTTATGGGGAGCGGGCCACGATCACTCCCGTTCCGCGTGAACAGAATCGTGGGGCGGACAAGCTCGTAAACATCGCCCTCGACGAGCACGTCAAGAAACCGAAGTCCGGACCCTGACGGTGGCTCGCGTCACCTATACGGTTGAGACCGACCTCGATCCCGGAGTGGTTTGGGACGCGCTGACGGAGTTCGGGCCGAGGCGCGCCGAGCTGTGGCCCGACCTGTCACCGTCCTTCAAAGTGCTTGCACGGGGCGAGGGCTGGGCGCGGGTCCGTGAGTGCACCGACAGCCTCGGCATCTGGTCCATCGAGCGGTACGAATGGAGCGAGCAGGTCATCACGGCCACCGTCGAAGACGCAAACGCCGCCCAGCGCGGTGGGACGTGGCGCATGGAGGTTAGGCCAGGCTCGCGCGGCGGGAGCATCCTGACGATCACGATGGACCGCCGGGCGAAAGGCCTCGTGGGTCACATCATCCACGGCCTTTTCCAGATCACCAACGGGAGGTTTCTCGCGGGCCGAACCCGGCGAATGCTTTCAAATATTCGTCGGTAGAGCGCCGGGAGGCGGGTGGCACCGCGCCCACCACAGGGTCGAATAAACGCTGAAGACCCCGTCCGCGAGTCTAACCTTCGACGGCATGAGCCCGCTCCAGGCTGAAGCCGCCGGTTCGAGCGCCTCGGAAACACTCATGCAGCTGAAGGGTGCTGGGAGCACCGGCTGTTTGACCGTGGACTCAACTGATGGTCAAGTCGGCCGGATCTACATCCTATTTGGCAAGCCTTATCACGCGACCACGGGCCAAGCGTCCGGCTCCGCCGCGCTGGATGAGATCTTGCAGTGGCCCAGCGCGACCATTGCGTTTGACGCGCAGGCAGCCTTGCCTGCCGAGCAAACCATCGGCCATCTTGACACCTCCGCAGATCACCGTGTGGCGGTATGGACCGTTCGCCTCGTCCTGTTGTTGGTCTTTTTCGTCGTCCCACTGTCTGCTGTAGGCCTCGCCATATGGTCGATCTTGCACAGCCTTGGACCCGAATCGGCTACCGCCGCTCAATACGCTGCTGCACCGCAATGTAGCCTCGGAGCCTCCGCTCAGGACTGCTATGTACTCGAGCGCGGCATGCTTGTTTCGGAGTCCTGGACGTACGGGAGGTTTGGCGCCCGCACCGACACGCTGGTCGTGTCGCTGCCTGACGGAGCACACACGGTGAGTCTCTTCTTTGATGTCTTCGGCCCTCGCGACATCCGGTATGCGAGCTCTGACGGACAGGTGAGCGTGAAGGTCTACCAGGGTCACATCACCGAAGTCTTCGCTGCAGACGGCAGCTCGTTCGAGACCTCAGAGAGTCCCGCGACTGCGCCCCAGCGCGGTAAGGGTGTCCAGGTCGTCGTGATCATGTTCTGTGGAGTCTGGCTTCTGGTTGTGCTCTACCTCTTCATGGGCAGCTCTCGGGCCGTCCAACGGGCCTGGACTGCCATCACGATGCCGGTCCGTCGACTCCTCAAGTAGTTCATTCCCGGACGGTGGCTTGGGCGAAGCTTCGGCGGTGGCCGTTAAGTGAGTTGGCAGACAGACGTAAAGTTACAGCCTTTGTTATGCGCGTCGAGCAAGCCTGACAACAACGCCGCCCAGCGGCGAATCAGGAGGATCCCATCTCTGCCCCCGCCTCTCGTTTGCAGCCGCGGCGAACTGTGAACGCCGACGGTCCGGACGGATCTTCTCGGCCGGGCGATGATGGTGCGGCGCCCGTATCCGACGTTAAGCGGGCCCACTATCTACGCACCACGACGGACGACAGTCCGCTCGGCATGTTTCGCCTGGACATCGAGGGTCGAATCGTGGACGCCAACAGGAAGCTGTTGGACATGCTCGACTTCGACTGGTCGGATCTCAAGGGCAAGGGCTTCAACGACATCACGCACCCCGACGACCGGTGGATTGCTTCGGAGGTCCTAAACGATCTGCGCTCGGGCAAAGTCGACAACGCCGCCTACGAGAAGAGATTTCTGACGCGAGGCGGCCGTGCCGTATGGGCCGCGGTCACCGCATCGGCGATCACCGTCGGCGGGGACCTTAAAGGCGTCGTTGTCATGGTCACCAACCTGTCCGTTCGACCCACGACTGATGGGGTAGCAGACAAGGAGCGCGACCTCTTGAAGGCGATGCTGTCGGTGACGCCGATCATCGTCTTCGCCTGCGACACCGACGGCCTTCTGATCCTTTGCGAGGGCGAAGGCATGGGCTCAGGCCCCCTGGAGCTCCTCGGTCGGCCCGCATGGGAGGTGTTCGAGGAGACGGATGTCGTGCGTGAGCATCTGCAAAGAGGGTTGGCGGGAGAGTCTGGCGAGTTCGTAATGCGTTACGAAGGCGTGGAGCTGAGCTGTCACTACCGCCCGATCCAGTCCGTGGAAGGAGTCTTCCTGGGCGTCACGGGGGTCGCGCAGGACGTGAGTGCGTTGACGAAAGTGACAGACGAAAACAGCCAAATGTCCGCATCGATCTCCACTCTCAGCCACGAGCTCAGAAATCCCATCAACGTGATCCTGGGCTTCACCGAGCTGCTTGTGAACGGCTCGTATGGTCCCGTCACCGAGCGGCAGAAACCACCTCTTGCGCGCATCAGTCTCGGTGGCCGCCGGCTCTTGAGCCTGGTCAACGATGTGCTGGATCTCGCCAAAGTGAAAGCGGGGCGGATGCAGCTCAATGAGGTCGACCTCGAGGCGGGTGCCGTCATCCACGAGGCGACTTCGGAAATGAGCCTTTCGGCCGAAACCAGGGGAATCCACCTTGCCGAGGTGGTTGGTCCACCGGTCAACTTCAGAGCCGACGCCCGTCGAGTGCACCAGGTGCTGGTGAACCTGCTTTCCAATGCAATCAAATTCACCGCGAAGGGGGGCACTGTACAGCTCGCCTTTGATTCGGACGCGAGCGGAGGTCCTCGAATCACGGTCTCGGACACAGGATGCGGCCTCACGCACGACGAGCTGGGCCAGATTTTCGAGGAGTATGGTCAGGTTGCCGCCCACCGAGACGTCAATCCCGACGGCACCGGGCTCGGACTTCCGATCAGTCGTAAGTTGGCGACGCTCATGGGTGGCACACTGACGGCCGAAAGCACGATCGGGGTTGGCAGCGTTTTCAGCCTGACGCTTCCCGCAACCCGCACCGAAGCCGCCTGATCGGCCGGGGTTAGGAAACCCAAACTCCGCGGGTAGACTACTGATGGGCCGAGACGGACGGGTGACCGCCGACCTAATACGCGGTTGGAGGAAAGTCCGGGCTCCACAGAGCAGGGCGCTGGGTAACACCCAGTCGGGGCGACCCGAAGGAAAGTGCCACAGAAAATTACCGCCGGGCGGCGCCTATCTCCGGAGAGGCGTTGTCAGGTAAGGGTGAAAAGGTGGGGTAAGAGCCCACCGGCGGCCGGGAGACCGGCCGGCCAGGTAAACCCCGCCCGGAGCAAGACCAAATAGGAGGACGTTTTAACGGCGGCTCGCCCAGTCCTCGGGTATCGGTCGCTAGAGATGCCGGGCAACCGGCGTCCCAGACAGATGGTCACCGTCCCGCAAGGGAAACAGAACCCGGCTTACAGTCCGCCTCGACCCACTTTCAGCGGAATCTGACGACTTATGATTCGACCGATGGTACGAGCTGGGTTCGCCAGGCGGAACATGCCCCGTGGGGCCCGAGGACGCCGCGGAGCATCGTGTACAAGGACAAGCTCTGGATTTTCAAATGGCAAGCAGACGGGCGGCACCGACAACTAGGGTGGCGACATCTGGACGATCTCCCTCCCTCACTGAGCTGATCTGCTAAGACCATCAGGTGAGCAAGTTCGTGCTGATCCTAGGCGCGGGCGGCATGGCCTGGTACTGGCACCGAGTCATCCCTGAGCTGACCGCCCGGGGCCACCAGGCGGTTGCCGTCGACCTTCCGGGCGATGACGAGTCGGTAGGTCTGCCTGAATACGCCGTGAAGGCCCTCGCAGCCATCGGCGACGACCGCGACGTTGTCGTTGTGGGGCAATCGTTGGGAGGCTTCACCGCCGTCGCCGTGTGCGCGCGGGTTCCGGTTCGCTTGCTCGTCCTCGTAAACGCGATCATCCCGCTTCCGGGCGAGACGCCCGGTCAATGGTTTGCCACCACGGGCTCGGAGGAGGCACGCAACGACGCCGCCAAGCGCGGCGGCTACCCGGCTGGTCTCGATATCGGTGCCTACTCCCTCCACGATGTGCCGCGCGAGGTCCTCGCCAGTGGCAAGGGGACGTTCCGCGGCCAGGCTCGGGTCGTCATGAACCAGCCCTGTCAGATCGACCGTTGGCCGCCCGTCCCAACTCGAATCCTGGTGGGCGCGGACGACCGAGTCTTTCCGCCGGAGTTCCAGCGCCGGCTAGCTCGAGAACGCCTCGGCGTGGAGGTCGAGCTGCTTCCGGGGGGCCACCTCGTCGCGCTGTCGCAACCCCGCGAACTCGCCGAGCGGCTCGTCCGCTTCCTCGCGGCCTGAAGTCTTGGCCGACCTAGACGAGAGGCCCCTTTTTTGGGGAACGGTGGACAGTATGTTCTGTTCCATGAGGGAACAATTAGGGAACAGCCGCCCACAGTCGAGACGTGTCGTTTGCTGTCGATCTGGGCTCCAAACGGAAATGTGAATTCGACCGAATAGAACCCGGCTTACGCGCCGTTCTCGGCCCACCTTCTGTATCCCTAAAGCCGCAAGTTGCGGGCCGCAGATTGCGGTCTCAGCTTTAGGGGTCAGCGGGCGCCCCACTGGAACCAGCGGATGCCAATGCCCGCGAAAACGGCCGAGTAAGCGGCGCTCACCGCCAGCGCCAGCCACGTGTCGCTGTTCCAGCTCGATGGATTCATGGCGCCGGACAGGAGCGTTATAACGGTCCCGCCGGGCGACCACCGGGAGATGAGCTCGAAGGTGTTGCCGAAGATGGTCGAGTGGCCGAAAAGGCCCAGGGCAAACAGAGGTATATAGGCGATGCGCCCAACCGCGTTCAGCGTGTCGGCGGATTTGACCAGGCCGGCCAGCGCTTGGCCGACGCCCAGGAAGAGGGCTGAGCTGAAGATCACACAGATGAAGGTGAGCAGATACGCTTCGGCGGTCAAGGAAACGCCAACGAAGAGGTCGGCCGCAACCAGCAACACCAGCGCCATCGCCAGGATGGCGGCGACCTGCACGAGGAGGCGGCTGGTCATGATCGTCCAGGTGGGTGCCGGAGTCACGCGCAGGCGCTGAAAGACTCCCTTTTCCCGATCTCTCGCCACAGTCATCGAGTAACCCAGGATCGCGATTGACGCCATGCCGAGAGTCAGGGCGGCCGCGACCCTGAACCGTGGATCACCCAGTACGATTCCGCGCTTGTTGGCAAAGAGCGCGAAGAGGAGGACCAGAGGCAGAGCGAAGCTCAGCAGCAGCGCGCGGTTGTTGCGCAGCTGCACGGTAAAGTCGGCCTCCAGCAGCGCTCTGAAGATTTCGGATAGCGCCGGTGTGCGGAGGGGAGGCAAGACCGGCGGAGTCGTGACGGCGCTTGGCTCACTCACGGAGCTCACGTCCTGTGAGACCGATGAAGACGTCCTCGAGCGTTACCTGGCCTCTCGCGACCGCGAGCACGTTGGGGTCGTTTTTGTGCTTCTCGATCAGGCCGGCAGGTGTGTCGACGGTCAGGATCTTGCCGTAGTCCATGATCGCGACGCGGTCGCACACCGACTGCGCCTCCTCCATCGAATGCGTGGTCACCAGGATGCTGCGGCCGCTCTTGCGGATGCCCTGGATTCGGTCCCAAAGCTGACGCCTCGCCTGCGGGTCGAGGCCTGACGTCGGCTCGTCAAGCAGGACGAGCGGAGGGTCGTGGACTGTCGCGATGAGCAGCGACAGGCGCTTCTGCTGCCCGCCTGACAGCTGGCTGAAGCG
>DATNMQ010000156.1:0-6843 GCA_035602465.1 Candidatus Sulfotelmatobacter sp.
CTCCGAATATGGCTACGAGTTCGGCGAGGCGCGTGACCGCGTGAGGCTGTTGAAAGAGGTTCTGCCGCGCATCAAGCGGCGGATCGACAGGCTGAAGCCCGGCCCCGCGGGCAAGATGCCGATCCTCATCGGCGGGGGAGGCGAGCAGGTGACGCTGCGCCTGACCGCCGAGCACGCCCAGATGTGGAATGGAATGGGCACGCCCAGCCAGTACGCGCACAAGTCGGCCGTGCTCGACGAGTGGTGCCGGCGCATCGGTCGGGATCCCAAGGAGATCGAGCGGACCGCCAACGTACCGGCCATGAGCGAGAAGGAGGTCGAGCAGTGGCTGAAGGTCGGGCTCCAGCACTTCGTCCTCCGCCTGGCCCACCCGTTCGGGACGAAAGACCTCGAGCGAATCCTCAAGCTGCGGGATTCGTGAGCTACAACGAGAGCGGAGCTTATTTGTGAGTCGTCCACTAACAAATTAGCGGGCGCGACCATAGCATTTCGTCCACCACACCCTCTTCGCGGCGCAGAGCCTCCTACCGCTTGGTCAGGAGGCTCTGTCTTTTACATAGGGGGAGGCGGGCAACCCCGCTTAGTCCGGACGAAGCGCTCCTCTCGGCCGCGAGAACCCCAGATAGTCCGGACTATCCGAAGGTTGTCAGGCCGCTTTGACTGCAGTCACAAGCTTGTTCAGGGAGTCCTTCGCGTCGCCGAAGAACATCACCGTGTTCGGGCCGTACATGAGCTCGTTGTCGATTCCCGCAAACCCTGGGCGCATCGAGCGCTTCATGAAGATGACGTTCTTCGCCTGGTCGGCGTTCAGGATCGGCATGCCGTAGATCGGGCTTCCCGGTGTGCTTCGCGCGGCGGGGTTGACCACGTCGTTGGCGCCCACGATGAGGGCTACGTCCGCGTTCTTGAAGTCGTCGTTGACCTGGTCCATCTCCTTCAGCTGCTCGTAGGGCACGTTGGCCTCCGCGAGCAGGACGTTCATGTGTCCGGGCATGCGGCCGGCGACCGGATGGATCGCGTACTCCACGTCGACGCCTCGCTTCTCGAGCACGTCCTGCAGCTCGCGGGCAGCGTGCTGGGCCTGCGCCACGGCAAGGCCGTAGCCGGGGACGATGATCACGCGCTGCGAGTAGGCGAGCAGGGTGCCGAGATCCTCGGCCGACGCCGAGCGGACGCTTCGCGGCGTGCCTCCCGCGCCGCCCGCGGACGCGGTGGCGACCGCGTGCACCTGGCCGAAGGCTCCGAAGAGCACGTTGGCCAGCGAGCGGCCCATGGCGTCGCTCATCATCTTGGTCAGCAAGCTACCGGATGCCCCGACCAGCGTCCCCGCCACGATGAGCGCGAAGTTGTTCAGGGTGAAGCCGCTCGCGGCAACGGCGAGGCCGGTGAACGCGTTCAGAAGCGAGATGACCACCGGCATGTCGGCGCCGCCGATCGGAAGCACGAAGGCCACTCCGAGGATGAGCGCGAGCACCATCAGAGCGACGAAAGAGAAGGCGATCGAGGCGATCGCCAGCACGGCGATGGCAAAGCCGGCCACCGCCGCCGCCAGCAGCGCGTTCACGATCTGCTGCGCGGGATAGGTGATGGGCGTGCCGGTCATCAGCTCCTGCAGCTTGGCGAACGCGACCATGCTGCCCGCGAAAGAGATCGAGCCGATTGCGATGCTGAACACGCTGGGCAACGCTTCGGCCAGGGCCGGATGCGTGCCGAACTTCAACAGCTCGGCAACCGCGACCAGCGCCGCCGCGCCGCCGCCGACCCCGTTGAAGAGGGCGACCATCTGCGGGATCGCGGTCATTTTCACCATGCGCGCGCCGACGGTGCCGATCAGCGTCCCGATCACGACCCCGATGGCGACGATCTCGAGGCCGGCCTTTGTGAAGTGGAGCAGCGGGATGGTGGCGCCGAGCGCGATCACCATGCCGGCCGCGGCCGTGAAGTTTCCGTTGCGCGCTCCCTTCGGTGAGCTGAGCTGCTTCAGGCCAAGGATGAAGAGCACCGCCGCCAAGAGATAGGCGAGCGAGATCGCAAGGTTCACTTGGATGCCGACTTCGCGGCCGTCTTGGCGGCTTGGCGGCCCTTGAACATCTCGAGCATCCGGTCGGTCACGACGAAGCCTCCGACGACGTTGGTCGTCGCCAGGGTCACCGCGACGAGGCCGATTGCGATGTTCGCCGGCGAGCTCGCACCGGCCGCGATCACGATCGCGCCGACCAGGATGATGCCGTGGATCGCGTTGGTGCCCGACATCAGCGGCGTGTGGAGGATCGTCGGCACTTTGGAGATGACCTCGATGCCGACGAACACAGCAAGCACGAAGAAGGTCAGCTCGTTCAGCAGCTCGTTGTTCACGCCGAGGACACAGCCTGCTTGGCGCGCTCATTGACGATCTCGCCGCCGTGGGTGACACAGGCACCCTTGGTGATCTCGTCCTGGAAGTCGATCGCGAGCACGCCGTTCTTGACGAGGTGCAGCAGCAGGTTTGCCACGTTGCGCGCGAAGAGCTGGCTGGTGGTTTGCGGCATCGACGACGGGACATTGCGCGTGCCGATGATCGTCACGCCGCCCACATCCACGTCCTTGCCCGCCTGGGTGAGCTCGACGTTGCCCCCGGTCTCGGCGGCGAGGTCGACGATGACCGACCCCGGGCGCATGCCACGGACCATGTCCGCCGTGACGAGCAGCGGGGCTTTGCGGCCCGGAACCGCGGCGGTGGTGATCAGGACGTCCGACTTGGCGATGTGCTCGCCGATCAGCTCGCGCTGCTTGCGCAGGAACTCTTCGGACTGCTCGCGGGCGTAACCGCCCTCGCCCACCTGGGCCTCGAGCGCAAGCTCGATGAAAGTCGCGCCTAGCGACTGGACCTCCTCCTTGACCGCGGGCCGCACGTCATAAGCGGAGACGACCGCGCCGAGCCGCCGGGCGGTCGCGATTGCCTGGAGGCCGGCGACGCCGGCGCCCATGACAAGCACGCGCGCCGGGGCGACCGTCCCTGCGGCGGTCATCATCATCGGGAACAGCTTGCCGAGCCGGTCGGCGGCCATCAGAACGGCTTTGTAGCCGGACGCGGAGGCCTGCGACGACAGCGCGTCCATAGACTGGGCCCGCGAGATGCGCGGGAGCAGCTCGAGGCTGAACGCGGTGATCCCGTGCTGGGCCAGGGACTTCACGACGTCACCCTGGGTCGCAGGCTGCAGGAAGCTGATCAGCACCGCTCCTCGCTTCAGAAGGGCGATCTCGCTCTCCCGCGGGGCCTGCACCTTCAGCACGGCGCCGGCGTCGTGCAGCATCGTCCCGGCGCGGTTCGCCACGGTCGCCCCGGCCTGCTCGTACTGGGCGTCGGTGAGAAAGGCCGCCGCCCCGGCTCCTGATTCGACGCCGACCTGGAGGCCCGCCGCGACGAGCATCTTCGCGGTGTCTGGAACCAGCGCCACACGGCGCTCGCCCTGCTCGATCTCCTTCGGGACGGCCACCTTCACGTTCGTGGACTCTAAGGAATCCAGGCTCGGTGCTGCAGACGCGTAGAATCCTTAACTCGCCGCAGAAGTGATCGAACCCATCGTCAACGACCTCACAATCCAGGCCGCCACCGTGAACGGATCCGGCAGTCAGACGGCCAACCTCGTCCTGACGCGAGCCATCTTTCACATGGGGATCCCGGTCGCGCCAAAGAACGTCTTTCCCTCGAACATCGAGGGGCTCCCCACCTGGTACCAGCTGCGCATCACGCCTGAGGGGCACATGGCGCGCTCGGACAAGGTCGACATCCTGATCGCCTTCAACGTGGCGACCTGGCGTGATGACTTGAAGACCGTCAGGGCAGGCGGCGTGGTCATCCACGAAGAGGCGTTCTCGACCGCCGAGGCGCGCACCGACATCACCTTCTACCCGGTGCCGTTCGCCAAGCTGGCCAAGGCCAAGATCCAGAGCGAGACGCTGCGTAAGCAGCTCGCCAACATGATCTACGTCGGGGTGGTCAGCGGCCTGCTCGGCATCCCATGGGAGGCGCTCGAGCACGGCGTCAGGAGGCAGTTCCTCGCCAAGCCGAAGGCCGTGTCTGTGAACCTGGACGCGATCAAGGTCGGCTACGACTACTGGCAGGACAACTTCTCCAAGACGGACCCGTACCGACTCGATGCGATGACCGGCGCCGTCGACGGCAAGGTCCTCGTCGAAGGCAACCAGGCGGCGGCGATCGGCGCGTTGATGGGTGGCGTGACCGTCGTCGCGTGGTATCCGATCACCCCGTCGTCGTCGCTGTGCGAGTACCTCATCGCCTACTCCGACCGCTTCCGCGAGGACCCGAAGAGCCACGAAAAGCTGATCTCGGTGGTCCAGGCGGAGGACGAGCTTGCGGCGGTGGGCATGGCCATCGGCGCGGGTTGGGCCGGCGCACGTGCGATGACGTCGACGTCCGGCCCGGGCATCTCACTGATGGCCGAGTTCTCCGGCCTCGCCTACTACGCCGAAGTGCCGGTCGTGATCTTCGATATCCAGCGCATCGGGCCCTCGACCGGCCTGCCGACGCGCACATCACAGGCTGACCTGGGGTTCGTGTACACCCTTTCCCACGGCGACACCAAGCACCTGGTCCTGCTCCCCGGCTCGGTCGAGGAGTGCTACGAGTTCGCGCGCGACGCGTTCGATTACTCGGACCGGTTCCAGACGCCGGTATTCGTCCTTTCCGACCTCGACCTGGGCATGAATCTCTGGATGACGCCCGAGTTCAAGTACCCCGAGAAGCCATTCGACCGCGGCAAGGTGCTGTCGAAGGAAGATCTCGAGCGGCTCGCCGGCGACTGGGGTCGCTACCGCGACGTGGACGGTGACGGCGTGACCTACCGGACGCTCCCCGGCACCGATCATCCGGCGGCGGGCTTCTTCACGCGCGGCTCCGGGCACGATGAGAATGCGCGCTACACCGAAAGCGCCGATGCATACGCCCGCAACATGGACCGGCTCGTGCGCAAGCTCGAAACCGCTCGTCACACGCTGCCCGCGCCGGTGGTCGAAGAGGACGGCGCAACTATCGGTTTGATCGCCTTTGGCTCGACCCACGCCGCGGTGGTCGAGGCGCGCGAGACCCTTGCCGCCGCCGGTAAGGCCATCGACTACCTCCGCGTCCGCGCGCTCCCGCTGTCCGACGACGTGGCGGCGTTCGTGTCGCGACACGAGCACGTGTACGTCGTCGAGCAGAACCGGGACGGGCAGCTCTACGACCTCATCCGCCTCGCGCTGCCGGCGAATCTCATCGAACGCCTTCGCTCGATCCGCCATTACAACGGTCAGCCGATACCGGCCGTTGCAATCTCCGAACCTCTGATGCAGCTGGAGGCTGTTCCCGTATGAGCACGACCATGAACCGCGTCGGCCTTCCGCGCGATGCGTACAAAGGCGCCGCCACGACGCTGTGCGCCGGGTGCGGCCACAACTCGATCACCAACCACATGATCAAGGCGCTGTACGAGCTCGCCGTCGAGCCTCACCTGCTGGCCAAGATGTCCGGCATCGGCTGCTCGTCGAAGACGCCGGCGTACTTCGTCGAGACGGCTCACGGCTTCAACGGCGTGCATGGCCGCATGCCCGCCCTGACCACCGGAGCCCACCTCGCCAACAGGCAGCTGATCATGCTCGGCGTGTCGGGCGACGGCGACACCGCATCGATCGGCCTCGGCCAGTTCATGCACATGATCCGCCGCAACGTCGACTGCACCTACATCATCGAGGACAACGGCACATACGGCCTGACCAAGGGTCAGTTCTCCGCGACCGCGGACCTCGGATCGGTGCAGAAGAAAGGCGCGGTCAACACGTTCCAGCCGATCGATCCCTGCGCGGTCGCGCTTGCGCTCGGCTGCTCGTTCGTCGCGCGGTCATTCAGCGGCGACGGCAAGCAGGTCGTGCCCCTCATCAAAGCCGCGATCGCCCACCGCGGAACGGCGATCCTCGACATCATCTCCCCGTGCGTCACGTTCAACGACCACGACGGATCGACCAAGAGCTACAGCTGGGTCAAGGACCACGAGGAGTCGATCGCCGACGTCTCGTTCATCCCCTTCTTCGAGGAGGTCCACGTCGACTACGAGCCGGGCACCGTGCGCGACGTGCAGCTCCACGACGGATCTCACATCGTGCTCAAGAAGCTCGGTGACGACCACGACCCGACCGACCGGCGAGCGGCGATCCAGGTCATCGAAGAGGGCCGGGCCGCGGGCCACCTGGTAACCGGTCTCCTGTACGTCGACCCGGAGGCCGACGACTTCGCGACCACAGAGCAGATCCCGGACCGCCCTCTGAGGGACCTGGGTGAGGACGCGTTGCGCCTCACGCGCGACCAGTTCGCCCAGTTCATGTCCGAGTTCGCCTGAAGACCAAGTTTCGGCCGCCTGTTCGCGCGACCCCCGAGGAGATTCGCAAGGGCGCGCGCCTGGTAGCGCGACGGGACCCCGCGATGGCGGCCCTGATCAAGCGGGTCGGGCCCATGACCTTTCGCGAACCGAGCGACGACAGCTTCGCGGCGCTGGTGCGGTCGATCATGTACCAGCAGCTCGCGGGAGCGGCGGCGACAGCCATCCACGGACGTTTCCTCAAGCTCTTCGCGGATGGCCTGTCGCCGGCCGCCGTGCTGGCGCTGCCTGAAGGTGCGATGCGCAGCGCGGGTCTAAGCGGCTCTAAAGCGGCCGCGGTCGCCGACCTCGCCCAGAAAGTCTCCGATGGGACCGTTCCGCTGGGAGACGTCGAGTTGCTGTCCGACGACGACCTCGAGGCGCGATTGGTCCAGGTGCGCGGCATCGGCCCATGGACGGCTGAGATGTTCATGATGTTTCAGCTGCAGCGCCT
>DATNMQ010000160.1:0-8934 GCA_035602465.1 Candidatus Sulfotelmatobacter sp.
CTACCAGCAGCCGGACCGCCAGATCCTGGTTCAAGACTTCTTCCCGGAGCGTTGGAAGGCGCTCGCGCGGGCGCAGGACTTCATCCGGCTCCTGAACCAGCGGAAGAAGAAGGAAGAGGAAGGCGCGTCGTCCGACGACGATTACTAGGCCCCGGTAGACTTTTGCGCTCGTGAACTGGGCGGTGCTGCGTCGGGAGTGGGGGGCGGTGTCTTTCGTGCTCACCGTCATCGCCGGGATGATCGTCGTCCCGCTGGCGCTCTTTTTCGCCAACCAGGGGCCGGCTGCAATCACCACGCCGAACCTCACCACGACCAGCAGCGCTCGGGCGAGCACCGTGCAGACCGCGAGCCCGGCGAGGTCGCCCTCGCCCAGCCCCTCACACTCGCCCTAGGCGCTTAGTCCCCAGAGCAGCCGCTCGCCGTTCGGCCGGACGATGTCCTCCAGCGGAAGGGTGAACTCGGCGACCGCCTTCCGCTCCGTGCTGACGCGCATCTCGATCTCCTCGGACAGGCGCAGGTGTGCGACCGCCGCGCAGTCGTGGAGGAACGTGAATACGACCGGGCGCACGAGGTTGAGCACGTAGTCGGCGAGTCGCGCGCCGTCGGACAGGGTCTCGCCTCCGACGCTGCGGTCGCGAAACGCGAGCACGACGACCTCGTCGCTGAGCATGACCGGATCGGTCCAGGTGTAGGTCGACGACTGAGCGGCGCTGAGCTGCTGGAGGACTTCCGCGAGCCGCCGCATCGGCGGCTGCGGGCCTTCGAAGAGGAGCGGCACGTCGCGCTGCCGCTCGTTGAAATGCTGCGCGCGGTACTGCGCGGTGAACCCCAGGTCTGAGATCCCGGCGAAGGGCGCCGGAACCTTGATGAACATCTCGCTCAGGTGGTTTGTGCTGTGACGCATGGTGGGACCGGAGTCTTCCATGCCGTATTAACGCATGGCCGGCTGCCGAAAGTCTCCTGCCAACGCGATAGCCCGCCCACAATTGTTGGTCTATGTCGCTGACCGGAGTTCGCGTCCTCGACCTGACGCGGCTTCTCCCCGGGGCCTTCTGCACCCAATTGCTCGCCGACATGGGCGCCGACGTGATCAAGGTGGAGGAGCCGGAAACGGGTGACTACATGCGGTGGACACCTCCGCTGGTCGACGGGCAGAGCGCCCTCTTCAATGCGCTCAATCGCAACAAGCGAAGCGTCACCCTCAACCTGAAGGCGGGCCCCGGCCGCGACGTCCTGCTGAGTCTTGTGGATACGGCTGACGTGCTCGTCGAAGGCAACCGCCCGGGCGTGATGGATCGCTTGATGCTCGGCTGGGACGTCCTGCACGCACGGAATCGCCGGCTTGTCATGTGCTCGATCACCGGATATGGCCAGGACGGGCCGTACGCGTCGCGCGCCGGTCACGACCTCAACTACATGGCGATCGCCGGCGCGCTAGGCCTGAACGGGGAGCGCGACGGACCTCCGGTGCCGTTGTCGGTCCAGGTCGCCGACATCGGCGGTGGCGGCCTTCAGCCCGCGGTCGCGATCCTCGGTGCTCTCGTCGGTGTGCAGCGCGGCGGCGAGGGCCGCTGGATCGACGCATCGATGACCGATGCCGCTGTCAGCTGGCTTGCGCTTGCCTTTGCGGCGCGCGGGGCGGGGGAGCGGGTGGCGCGGGGCGACCAGCGTCTCGCCGGCCGATACGCGTGCTACCGCGTCTACGAGTGCAAGGACGGCCGCTACTACAGCGTCGGCGCGCTCGAGCCGAAGTTCTGGAACTCTCTGTGCCAGGCGCTCGAGCGACCTGATCTGATCGAGCAGCAGTACTCAGAGGAGCCAAGCGTACAGGCCACCTTGGGAGAGATCTTCAGGACCCGGACGCGCGATCAGTGGCAGGAGAAGCTCTCAGTGTTGGATGCGTGCTGCGAGCCGGTGCTCGACCTCGATGAGGTTCCGTCTCATCCGCAGATTGCCGCGCGCCAGATCTTCGACCGGAGCAAGCAGGGGCATGTACCGCACCTCGGTGAGCACACCGAGGAAGTGCTGCGAGAGATCGGGTTCGATCAGGCTCGCATCGAATTCCTGAGAAGCCACAACCTCATCTAGCCGCGGCGATCTCGGACCAGACCTTCTCGACCTGCTCGCGCGTCGCATCGCGACTGCCGCTGTTGACGACGACGTGCTGCGCGCGCCCGCGCTTCTCGTCGATGGGCATCTGGGCCGCGATCATCGCTCGCGCGCGGTCGTCGCTCACCCCGCGCCCATCGACCAGGCGCCGCAGCTGCACCTTCTCGGGGACGTAGACGAGGACCACGTCGGAGTAGAGCTTCTCGAGCCCGTTCTCGAACAGCAGCGGCACGTCGTGGACGATTACCTCGGCGCCTCTGTCTAGCGCCTCGACCGTGCGCTCCGCCATCCATCCCCTGACGAGGGGATGCACGATGGCGTTCAGGCGGCGCCGCGCGTCGTCGTCGTGGAAGACGAGCTCGCCGAGGCGCGCGCGGTCGATCTGGCTGTTGCGCACGAAATCGCGGCCGAACTCTTTCACCACCGCGTCGAAGCCCGGGCTGCCTGGGGCGTACACCGCGTGGCTCGCTTCGTCCGCGTCGACCACGGCCGCACCCAGCTCGCGAAACATCTCGGCCACGGTCGACTTGCCCGACCCCGCGCCGCCCGTCAGCCCAATGAGCTTCAATTTGCCCTAATGGCTGACGAAGAGAAATTCGACGCGGTCGTGGTGGGGGCCGGTCCCGCCGGCACCGCGGCGGCGATCACGATGGCTAAGAAAGGGCTGCAGGTCGCGCTGCTCGAACGCGGATCCAAACCCGGCGCGAAGAACGTCATGGGGGGCATCCTCTACAACCACTTCCTCGAGGAGATCGTAGGCGACGACTGGAAGCAGGCTCCGCTCGAGCGGCCGATCATCGAAGAGCGGCGCTGGATGATGACGCCGGACGCCGCGATCGGCATCGACTACAAGAACCTGCGCAACCGGGCCAAGCCACATTCCTACTCTGTCCTGCGAGCCCGTTTCGATCCCTGGTTCGCCGAGCAGGCGGAGAAGGCCGGAGCGTTGGTCGTGCCGGAGACGGTCGTCGACCGGCTGATCACCAAGAACGGGCGCGTGGTCGGGGTCGGGACCGGCCGCGGGGACGACCTCTATGCCGACGTGACGATCGTCTGCGAGGGGATCGGGCTCGGCACCGGTCTTCTGGAGAAGACGGTGATCGACGGCAAGCCGCTCCGGCGCAAGCTGCGGCCGAACGAGGTTGCCATGGCGGTCAAGGAGATCATGCAGCTCGACCCCGGCCTGATCGAGGAGCGGTTCAACTGCGAGTCGGGCGAGGGCTGCACCCTCGAATGCTTCGGCGATTCGACGATGGGGATGTCCGGCTTCATGTTCATCTACACGAACAAGGACACGCTGTCGGTCGGCGGAGGTGCGCTGCTGAGCGAGTTCAACAAGACACTGCGCACTCCGAACGACCTCATGGAGCATTTCAAGAAGCACCCGGCAATCAAGCCGCTGCTGCGCGGTGCGGAGACCGTCGAATATCTCGCGCACCTGATTCCGGAGGGTGGCTACCGGGGCATTCCGAAGGTCTTTGGACCTGGCTATCTCATCTGCGGCGACGCCGCGATGCTGTCCAACCCCGTGCACCGCGAGGGATCGAACCTGGCGATGGAATCAGGACGCCTGGCGGGCGAGACGGTGGTCCATGCGAAGGAGGTGGAAGACTTCTCGGAGCGGCGCCTGGCCGAGTATCGCGGGCGCCTCGACCACTCCTGGATCATGGCCGACATGAAGAAGTACGACAAGGCGGTGCCGCTGCTCGAGCACAACCCTCAGCTGCTCACGAAGTATCCGCAGGTCGCGGACCGCGCCCTCGACGAGTTCTTCCGCGTCGACGGCACGTCGAAGTGGGACAAGCAGAAGAACATCGTGAAGATGATCCGCAGGGAAGGCGCGATCCGCATGGGCTGGGACACGGTCAAAGCTCTGTGGGCCATGAAATAAGGATTCGGCCCCTCTTCTCTGTTTGCCCCTCACCCCTGAAGGGGAGAGGGGAAAGCCCCCGGTTACTTCGATACGTTGACCTGGATCGTGTGGTAGCCCGAGGCGCCGCTCGGAAAGCTCGCCGCCCCTCCTGACGGCTGCGCGGCGCCTGCTCCGTCTGTCGCCCGCACCATGAGTTTGTACGCGCCCTCGCCCGAGGGTGTCCACGTCACGTTCCAGAGCACCCAGGTCAGAGGCGACAGCGGCGCGTCGAATGGCGCCGTGCTCCAGCTCGCCCCGCCGTCCGTCGAGTACTCGACCTTGCTCACCCCACGCGTGCCGGCGAAGGCGACGCCGGAGATCGAGATGGTGCCGAGCTTTACGATGTCGCCGTCGCGCGGCAGGTCGAATCGCGACGTCGTCCTGACGATCGCGTTGCGGTCCCAGCCCTGCTGCTCCCAGTAACCGTTGGCCTCCCGGTTGGCGAGGTCGATGTTCTCGAGCCACTTCGGACCCTTCATCCCGTAGTGCCCCGGGATGATCATCCGCGCGGGATACCCATGACTCATCGGCAGTGGCGCTCCGTCGAGGTCGTAGGCGACGAGGATCTCGGGCGAGGCCTGGACAGTCGCGAGCGGAAGGCTTTCGGTGTAGCCGTCGCGAGCCCTGAACGCAACCCAGCTCGCGCCGGCCTGCGGCGCCGCCATCTGGACCAGGTCGCGGAGCGGCACGCCGGTGAAGCCGCCAGTGCTCATCAGGTCGCCACCGACGTTGTTGCTGATGCACTCGAGCGTCACGTACTCGTTGGTCGCAGGGAGGCCGCGAAGGTCGCCCAGCGACAGGGTGACCGGCTTGTCCGCCATCCCGCCGATGTGCAGCCGCCAGGACTGTCCGTCGACCGACGGGTCGACGAAGTTCTTCGACACGTAGTAGAAGTTCCCGACCGGCGTGATCGCCGGCGACGGCCCGCGCAGGCCGGCCTCGGGCGGGTTGAAGATCGCCTTGTACCAGTCGGGCAGCAACCTGAATCCGAGGACGCCGAGGCTGAGCGCGGCGATGGTGATCGGCACCGCGCTGAGGACGGAGCGCCGCCCGAGGTCGACGTCCTTCGTTGCCACGGCGCCGGCCTCAGAGCCCATCTGCACCACCACCGCGTAGAAGGCGAAAAGGGCCGCCCAGATGATCGGGGTGGCGAACCCGTCGCCGATCCCGAGAAAGCCTGACCCACCGACCGGGAGAAGGACGCCGACGACCAGGGCCCAGGCGGCCGCTGCGAACGCGAACGGCAGGTAGCGGTTGGTCCAGCGGAGCGCGGCCACCGAGTTGGCCGCCCCCAGCAGACCCAGCCCGACGAGGATCGCGATGATGAGGCCGATCTCCTCGACCACCTTGCCGGCGTGCTGGAGCTTGTCGATCAAGAAGCCAAAGACCAACCCGGGCATGAGGCTCAGGAGCGGCTCGCTGAGGATCTGGGGCAGCGGCCGGAGGCCCAGGAGCAGGGCGCCCAGGTACATGAGCGCGACCACGGCCAGGCCACCGACGACGCCCCAGGCGAATCCGTGGAGAGCTGCGGCCCGGCGTGTCATGCGAACAACTTGTAGCACCGAATCATGACGATTGAGTAACTCGCTCAATGTGGAAATTCGTCCCCTGCTGCTAGCATCCGCCGGACGGAATTGGCCGCCCCGATCACCCCTGAGGACCTCTATCGATTTCGCTGGATCGACCACGTCCGGCTGAGTCCTGACGGGGAGCGGGTCGCCTATCAGGTTGGCTGGGCCGACGCGAACTCCAGGCAGAACCGCAGCCGGATCCTCGTGCGCCGGGTGCTCGACCCCGAACCGGTCGGGCCGAGCGCAGGCGCGCTGCGCGACCACTCGCCGGAATGGTCGCCCGACGGGCTCAAGCTCGCGTTCGTCAGCAAGGTCGGCGCGGCGGACCAGCTGTTCGTCACCGACCTGGTCGCCGGGGGTCCGGCGCAGCAGCTGAGCCAGGTGCCGGACGGGGTGTCGAGCCCCGCGTGGTCGCCCGACGGCAGCCGCATCGCCTTCCTCGCGACCGTTCTCGCCGACCCGGACGTGGTGGTGGACGACCCCCGGCCGCCCGAAGGCCGCGAGCAGCTTCGCCGTGCTCCCGTCGTCCGCGTTGTCCGGCGCCTCGACTACAAGCACGACGGACAGGGATATGTCGACGGCAGATACCACCATCTTTTCTCCGCCAGGGCGGACGGCAGCGAGGTCAAACAGCTCACCCACGGCGCGTGGGACGTCCACGAGTTCGATTGGTCGCCGGACGGCCAGCGCATCGTGTTTTCCGGCAACGCCGAGCCAGGCGCCGACCTGATGCGCGAGCTAAACCTCTACGTGGTCGACCTCGACGGCAACCGGCACCGGCTTGGGGGCGGCCTTTACCTGAGCGCTCCGATCTGGTCTCCGAAGGGCGACGAGATCGCGTTCATCGCTCCAAGCGGCCTCGACGTCGGCCTCCTGGAGCGGCTGTGGGTAGTTCCGCTGGACGGAAACCCGCCGCGTTGCCTGACGACGGAATTCGATCTCGGCGTCAACGACAGCGTCATCAACGACATGCGCGCGGGCCACTCCACCCGGACCTGCTGGTCGGCCGACGGCGAACGCATCTACTTCTTGGCCTGCGGGCCGGGCGTGACGTCGCTGTACTCGGTCGACCTCGAGGGGAACGTGCGGGAGGAGGCCGGCGGCCGGCGGCGCATCTACGACTTCGACATTGCAAGCTCCGTGACTGCGTTCTGCGCCTCGGACGCTACGAACCCGGGCGAGCTGTTCGTCGTGGCGGGCGGTGCGGAGGCCCGGCTCACGGACCTGAATCCCTGGCTGGGCGACTGCTACGTCGCCGAGCCGGAGCAGCACTACTTCACCGCGCCGGACGGTTGGAGGCTCGAGGGCTGGATCCTCAAGCCTGAGAATCTCGACCCGAACCGCCTCTATCCCACCCTCATGGAGATTCACGGCGGCCCGCACGCCCAGTACGGCTGGTCGTTCTTCCACGAGCTGCAGATCCTGGCCGGTATGGGCTACGTCGTCTTCTACATGAACCCGCGCGGCTCAGACGGTTACGGCGAGCGCTTCCGGCGCGAGGTCGTGCGCGACTGGGCGGGCAAGGACTACACCGACCTCATGAGCTCGCTCGACCAGATCGTCGAGCGCACCGGATACATCGACACCAACCGCCTCGGCGTGGGCGGCGGGTCGTACGGCGGGTACATGACGAACTGGATCATCGGTCAGACGGACCGCTTCTCGGCCGCGGTCTCCATGCGATCGATCTCGAACCTCGTCAGCGAATACGCGCAGCACGACATCGTGCTGTGGGGTGCGCTGCAGCTCGGCCCGCCGCCGTGGCCGGACATGGACGAGCTGTGGAGGCGATCGCCCATCCGCTACGTGCAGAACATGAAGACGCCGCTCCTCCTGACCGCGGCCGAGATGGACCTGCGGTGCGCCATGTCGCAGTCGGAGGAGCTGTTCGGCGCGATGCGCTTGCTCGGCAAGACCGTCGAGCTGGTCCGCTTCCCCGAGGAGACCCACGACCTCTCCCGCAGCGGACGGCCGGACCGGCGTGTCGAGCGCTTGCGGCGAATCGCCGCCTGGTTCTCGAGGTTCCTCGGCACGCAGGCGGTCGACCGGCCGGCGCCGGAGGAGGAGACCCAGATCCTGGCAGTGCCCGCCGACGCGCCGCGGGAGTGGGCGAAGACGGTCAGCATCTCGTCGCGACCGCCCGAGCTGGAGCCGGTGGCGGTCGAGGAGCCGGTCCTGGTCGCCGAAGAGTCCGCGGCGGTGGCGGTCGAGGAGCCGGCTGAGGTCATCCAGCCGCTCGTGCCCGACTTCGCCACCGCCGAGGCTCCGATCGTCGAGCCCGAGGCTCTGCCCGACCTCCCGACGCCGGGCTCGGCCATCGAGGAACCGCTGATCTCGGAGCCGGGGCCGGAGCTGCCGCCCCAGCCTCAGCCCGAACCTGTCGCCGAATCGGCCCCGGAAGCCGTGGCAGAGCCCGAGCCCGAGCCCGAGGCCGAGCCAGTGCCGGAGACCGAGCCAGTGCCGGAGCCAATGGCGGTGGTCGAGCCGGAGCCGGCTGCCGCGGAACCTTCGTGGGGAGACTTCCCCGACGCCGAACGCGGGACCGAGCCAGAGCACGCGGCCGAACCGGAGCCGGAGCCGGAACCTACCGCAGCGACGGCCGCGGAGACAGCCACCTCCGCATTCGACGAGCCGGTTGCCGCCGAGCCCGAGCCCACACCAGAACTGGAACCGGTGGAGGAGCCTGAACCCGAGCCCGTGGTCGTGCAGGCCGAGCCCGAGCCCGCGCCGGAGCCGGAGCGCACGCTCTCACCCGAACCGGAGCCTGTCGTCGCGGCGCAGGCGCAGCCGGCTGCCGAAGCCGCCGCAACGCCCGAAGTGACCTCGACGCTGCTGCACTGGCCCTCCAACACGCCCAGCGCCGGCCGCGACAACGGGGCGCCCTCCGAGTCGCCGAGCTTCGAGGAGGCGACGTCGGTCATCCCGGCGTGGCAGCAGACCGACCCGAACGCGGACCCCAGGCGCACGGTCTCGCTGCAGGCGATGCCGCCCGAGGAGATCGCAAGCGGCTCCGGTTTCGCGGCCATGCTGACCTTCGAGACAGGACCCTTCGCCGGCCGGATCGTCGCTCTGCCGAGCCAGATGGTGTCGATCGGCCGCGCGCCGGACAACGACGTCGTGGTCGGCGACCCGGCGACCTCAGGCCATCACGGACGGATCGACGTGCGGAGCGGATCGTTCTGGGTCAGCGACCTCGGGAGCACCAACGGCACGCTCGTCAACGGCGAGCCGGTCATCGAGAAGCAGCTTTCGGACGGCGACATGATCTCGATCGGCCAGAACACCGTGAGGTTCACGCTCGAGGCTTAAGGCGCGGTTGCTGCTCTTGGCCTAACCTTCACG
>DATNMQ010000020.1:0-1995 GCA_035602465.1 Candidatus Sulfotelmatobacter sp.
CGGCTCGCCGTCCGGGCTGGCGAGCACGTCGCCCACGTCCTGCGTGATCAGGGTCAGTCCGGCGCGGCGCTTGCGCGAGGTCTTGACCAGCCGGAAGAGGAAGGCCGCGGTCTCGCGGTGGCGCATCAGCCACCAGGCCTCGTCGACCACCACCAGCGTCGGGATTGAAGAGTCGGCAAGCCTCGACCAGACGCGATCGAGGACCAGAAACATTGCCGGCGTTCGCTCCTCCTCCGGCAGGCCGGCGAGGACGTATACCGCGCTTCCGGTGTTCGACGAGGCGGCGGCGGCAGTTTGGTTGAATAACCAGCGGCCTGGCCCGCCGACGTAACGCTCGAGCCGGACCGCGACGTCCTCGGTCGCACGATTGGCGCCGAGGCGCGCCGTCACATCGGCGAGGCGCGGCCACGTGAGGTCGTCGACTGACTCGCCGTCGGCGAACCCCGCCTTCGCGAAGGCGTGCGAGATCGCGTCCTCGACCTCCGCCCGCTGGCGCGGCCCCAACGGGCCGGCCAGCAGGTCCAAGAACGTGGTCAGAGTCGCGATCCGCGTGGTGAGCGCACCCGGGCTGGAGCCGGTGACCGCGAACGGGTCCAACCCCGCCTGCGAGCCCGGCCGGATCGCAATCACCTCGCCGCCGAGTGATGCCACCAGGCGGGCGTACTCGCCCTCGGGGTCAATGACGATGACCCGAGTCCCGGCGAGAATGGCACGAGCCAGCTCGACCTTGACTAGGAACGACTTGCCCGCGCCGCTGGTCGCGAAGACGACTGCGTTGTGGTTCTCGAGCGCGAAGCGATCCACGATCACCGGGCTTCGCGTCGAGGTGTTGATGCCGTAGAGCAGACCCGAGCTGGTCGGCAAATCGCCGCCGGCGAATGGGAAGGTCGCCGACAGCGCGGTCGTCGAGAGCATCCGTCGCACCGCCACGGCGTCGATGCCGATCGGCAGCGTGGACACCAGGCCCGGACGCATCTGGAAGAGCAGGCGGCGCGTATGGATGAGTCGGGTCCCGAACAGCGCTTCCAACCGGCGTGTCGCGGCGTCGAGGTCGTCGGCTCCGTCGGCCCAGACCGTGAGGTAGAGCGAGACGTCGAAGAGGCGCTCTGCACCCTGCGCGACGCGGTCCTGAAGCTCGAGCGCGTCGTGCAGTGCTGCCCGGCGATAGGGATCGGCGCGACCACCGTGATCCTCGCTGAGGTGGACTGTCGAAGTCAGCTCGCTGATGCGGCGCTCGAGGAACGACATGACCGCAGGCCCGGTGTTGGGCTGGACGTGGAGGGCGAGATCGAGGTCTCCGTCGAACGCTTGCAGGTCGCCGAGCCAGCCCGGGCGCAACCGCGACGGATAACGAGTGACCGCCAGCGTTCGCGTCCACCGCTCGCTGACCGAAAGCGACGAGGCCCGCTCGGCGAGGGCGGCCGGCGCGATGAGCCCGGGCAGGTCGTGGAGGTCGTCGTCATCGGCGATCGGCTGCACCGAGGACACCGGGTTGAGTGCCCGCCGGAGAAGATCGGCGAGCTCGCGGCCGCCAAGTCGGCGGGGCTCGAGGTCGAGCCGGCGGAGGCATTCCGTTATCCAGCTGACCCGCTGATCGAGGATCTCGAGATCGCCCGCTTCATTGCTGGTCCGGCGACGGCGGTCGGGCACCGGCCCTGGCAACACGACGAAGAAGCGACGGTCGAGTACCCGGCGACGGCCGACGAGGTCCTCCACCATCCGCCGGTAGGACTCGCCCAGGGCAGCAAATGCCGGATGGTCGGTGGCGGCGGGGGAGAGGAGCGCGGACGGCGCCAGCTCGCGTGTGCGGATGACGATCTGCAGGGGGTGCGGCAGGGAGTTGAGGAGCGAGGCCCAGCCATCGACGATGGCGCGCTGCTCGGCCTCGCCTTTGATCCCAAATGCCGATGTCTGGCACTCGAGGACAGCGCGGAGGCCTCCGTCACGAAGGCGAACGGCGCGGTCGGCCGCCGCCAACACCGGCAGCAGCTCGTG
>DATNMQ010000022.1:0-35013 GCA_035602465.1 Candidatus Sulfotelmatobacter sp.
TGCGGCTCGGCGGACGTGCTCGAGCAGCTCGGCGTGAAGATCGACCTGGCGCCCGAGGGCGTAGCTCGGTGCATCGACGAGGCGGGCATCGGGTTTCTCTTCGCGCCTGTATTTCACCCGTCGTTCCGCTACGCGGGCGTCCCGCGTCGTGAGCTCGGGGTACGGACCGTGTTCAACGTGCTCGGTCCCCTTTGCAACCCGGCCGGCGCGAAGTACCAGGCCCTCGGCGTGGCCGACGCGACCATGGCGTCCAAGATGGCGGACGTCCTGGTCCGCCTCGGCGTCGAGCGGGCGATCGTGTTCCACGCCGCCGACGGCATGGACGAGCTCTCGGTTGCCTCGCCGTCCTATGTGATCGAGGTGGACGGGCGCCGCAACGAATATGAGCTCGACCCCGCCGAGCTCGGCCTGCCCAGGGCGCCGGTCGACGCGATGCGCGGCGGGGGCCCCGAGGAAAACGCCCGCCTCGCGCGCGAGGTCCTGGCCGGCGCGAAGGGCCCGCGCCGCGACGTCGTCCTTCTCAACTCGGCGGCCGCCCTGCGGGCGGCCGGGCTCGCAAAGGAATGGAAGGAGGGCATCGGCATGGCCGCCGGCGCGATCGACTCGGGGCGGGCCGGCGAGGTCCTGCAGAGGTGGGCCACAATCTCGCACGCGTGACCCAAGAAGAAGACCTCCTCGCCCGCCTGGTCCTGGAGGCGCGGCAGGACCTCCAGCGCCGACGCTTCCTCGTGGACTCCGACCGACTCGAGCTGTTCATCGCCGCCTACACGCCGAAGGACTTCATCGGCGCGCTCCGCAAGCCGGGCCTCGCCGTCATCGCGGAGATGAAGCAGCGCACGCCGAGCATGGGTGTGCTCGCCGAGGACTACAGCCCGCCCGACCTGGCCCACGCGTACACGGAGGGCGGCGCGGCGGCCATCTCGGTCCTGACCCACATGGCCGGTTTCGGGGGACGCCCCGAGCACATCAGGGCCGTGCGGGCCGCGACCGACCTGCCGATCCTGCGCAAGGACTTCGTGACCGATCCCTTCGAGATCGGGGAGGCCCGCGCCCATGGCGCCGACGCGGTGCTGCTGATCGTCGCGGCGCTCGAGCCGGCCGAGCTCAAGAGGCTCGTGGCCGTGGCGAGGAGCCGCGGCATCGCGGCTCTGGTCGAGGTGCACGACGAGGCGCAGACGGCCGCCGCCCTGGAGGCCGGCGCGAGCGCAATCGGGGTCAACCACCGCGACCTGCGCACGTTCGCCGTCGACCTCGCGCTGACCGAGCGGCTGCGCAGGCTGATCCCGAGCGACGTCGTCGTGGTGGCGGAGAGCGGCATCCACACGGCAGAGGACGCGCGACGGGTGCGCGAGGCGGGGGCGGACGCGATCCTCGTAGGCGAGGCGCTGATGCGGGCGCCGGATCCCGCGGTGCGGATCAGGGAGCTCACCACTTGATCCGCGTCAAGATCTGCGGCATCTGCGACCTCGAGGGCGCGCACATTGCTGCCGAGGCCGGCGCCGACATGCTCGGATTTCATTTCTGCAATTCCCCGCGGCGCGTCACGCCCGAGGAGGCGAGGGCGATCCTCGACGATCTCTCCGTCCGTCCCAAGATCGTCGGTGTGTTCATCGACCAGTCTCCGGACGAGGTGCGCCAGGTCGCCGACTTCGTCGGCCTCGACATGCTCCAGCTCCACGGCTCGGAGCCGCCTGGCTTCGAGGCGGGGCGGCCGGTCATAAAGGTGTTGAAGGTGAGAGACGGCGAGGTGCCGGGCGCAGACGCCTGGCCGGACCCGATCATGCTCGACTCGTGGTCGGCCGACCAGCGCGGCGGGACCGGGCGCACCTGGGACTGGGAGCTGGCGAGACCGCTCCTTGCGCGGCGCCGTGTGTTCATCGCGGGCGGTCTCGAACCGGGTAACGTGGGCAAGGTCGTGAGCGCGTTCAAGCCGTACGGGGTCGACGTGTCGAGCGGGGTCGAGTCGGCCGTGCGCGTGAAGGACCCCGACAAGGTCCGCGCCTTCGTCCATGCGGTGCGCTTTGCCGAGGTCATGTCGTGACTGCACGGGCGTCGCTGACACACCCGGTCGACGGGCGGTTCGGCGCGTTCGGCGGCCAGTACGTGCCGGAGACGCTGATGAGCGCGCTGCATGAGCTCGAGGACATGTGGCACGAGGCCAAGGCGGACCCGCAGTTCCAGCTCGAGCTCGCCGGCCACCGGCGCGCGTTCATCGGCCGCCCGACGCCGCTGTACGCCGCGACGCGGCTGAGCGAGCACTTCGGGGGCACCCACATCCACTTCAAGCGTGAGGACCTGTGCCACACCGGTGCGCACAAGCTCAACAACGCGGTGGGTCAAGCCCTGCTCGCGGTGCGGATGGGGAAGAAGCGGATCATCGCCGAGACCGGCGCGGGCCAGCACGGCGTGGCAACGGCGACCGTGTGCGCGCGCTTCGGCCTCGAGTGCACCGTCTACATGGGCTCGGAGGACATGCGGCGCCAGTCGATGAACGTGAGGCGCATGAGGCTGCTGGGCGCCGAGGTCGTCGAGGTGAACAGCGGCTCGAAGACCCTGAAGGACGCGATCACCGAGGCGATCCGCGACTGGGTCACGAACGTCAGGACGACGCACTACATCATCGGCTCGGTCGTCGGCCCCCATCCCTACCCGGAGATGGTCCGCGACCTGCAGCGGGTGATCGGAGACGAGGCGCGCGAGCAATACATGTCGCTCGACGGCAAGCTGCCCGACGTCGTGGTCGCCTGCGTGGGGGGTGGCTCGAATGCGATCGGTGTCTTCACCGCCTTCCTGGACGACCGGGACGTCAGCCTGGTCGGTGTCGAGGCGGCGGGTAGGGGGATCCGCTCCGGCGAGCACGCGGCTTCGCTCGTCGGCGGCCGCCCGGGTGTGCTGCACGGGTCTTACTCGTATGTCCTGCAGGACGGGGACGGCCAGATCCTGCCGACGCACTCGATCTCCGCCGGGCTGGACTATCCCGGCGTCGGGCCCGAGCACTCATTCCTGCGCGACATCGAACGCGTCGAGTACGTCGCCGTCGGCGACGAGGACGCGCTCGCCGCGTTCAAGCTGTGCACGCGGCTGGAGGGCATCATGCCCGCGCTGGAGCCCGCTCACGCCATCCATCACGCCGGCGTGATCGCGAAGGAGCTCGGGCCGGGCGGGCGAATCCTCGTTTGCCTCTCCGGGCGCGGCGATAAGGACATGGATAGTGTCGAAGGCCCCACGAAGTCAGAGGCTGCGCCGTGACTTCGCGGGGACCCCAATAAGATGCTCACTAACACGAGCCGCCTGGAGAGTGCGCTCCGCGCGAAGAACGACCTGAAGCTCGTGCCCTACATCATGGCCGGGCATCCCACGGCCAAGAAGTCGATCGAGGTGGGGAGGAAGCTGGCCGCGTCAGGCGTCGCCGCAATCGAGATCGGCATCCCGCACTCCGACCCGCTGGCCGACGGTCCCGTCATCCAGCGTGCCGGCCAGGTTGCGCTGGAGAACGGGATGACCGTGGCGGGCGCCCTCGAGGTCGCCGCCGCGGTCGCCAAGGAGGGCGTGCCGGTCGTTTTGATGACCTACATCAACCCCGTGCTGTCGCACGATCCGCGGCGGTTCGCGGCCGAAGCTGCACAGGCTGGCGTGTCGGGGGTCATCGTCCCCGACCTGCCGATCGAGGAGGCCGAGCCGGTCGCGGCGTGGCTCCGCTCCGCGTCTCTCGACACGATCTTCATGGTCGCGCCGACGACCCCGCCGGACCGGATCAGTGCCATCGCCTCACATTCGACCGGGTTCGTCTACTGCGTCACCCTCACGGGTATCACGGGCGCGCGCAAGGAGATGCCGGAAGGAATGAAGGAGCTGCTGCACCAGGTGCGCGAGCGGACGCAGCTTCCCGTCGCCGCGGGCTTCGGCATCTCCAAACCCGAGCACATGAAGCTGCTGCGGGGCAGCGCGGACGCTGCGGTCGTGGGCAGCGCGGTCGTCGACGACATCGACCACGGCGGCGACGCGCTGGGCCTGGTCAAGGAGCTGCTGAAGGCGTGCCGGTAAGAGGAATCCGCGGCGCGACCACGGCGACCGCCAACACTGCGGAGGCGATCACGGACGCCACCGAGGAGCTTTTGTCCGAGCTCGTGCGGCTCAATGACCTCGACCCGGAGGAGATCGCGTTCGCCTACTTCACGACCACGCCCGATCTCAATGCGGAGTATCCCGCCATCGCGGCGCGGCGCCTCGGCTGGCTCGACGTGCCGCTCCTGTGCGGGCACGACATGAACGTGCCGCAGCCGAACCCGCGTGCCGTGCCGATGTGCATCCGCATCCTTCTGCTCTACAACTCGCCCCGGCCGCAGTCCACCATGCGATTCGCCTACCTGCGCGGGGCGGATGCGATCAAGGCCGACCTCGATTACATGAGGGGAACTCTGGAGACAGGAGGCCTCGCCCGATGAAATCGACGGATCTTCGGCGCCTAGGCGTCCGATCCGTGCGTTGCCCCTTGCGCTCCGGTCCTCACGCATCCCACGGGATGCGCTCCGGTCCGGTGCTCGGGGCGCCTTCGTCTCGGCCGCCGATGCGCCGAATCTCTCGCCGATTTATCGTGCGGGGCCTCCAGCCGTGATCATCGTCATGTCCCACCAGGCGACCAAGGCGGAGATCGACGCGGTCGTCGATCGTGTGGAGGAGATCGGCCTGAAGTCCGAGCTGTCGCGCGGTGAGGAGCGCACCCTGGTCGGCGTGATCGGCGGCAACGCGTACGCCTACAAGGACGCCTTCTCCCACCTCGGCGGGATCCACGAGATCATCCCGATCACCAAGCCGTTCAAGCTCGCGAGCCGCGAGTTCCGGCGCGCCGACACGATCGTCGACGTCGGCGGGGTGAAGATCGGGGGTGACGAGGTCGTGGTCATGGCCGGTCCATGCTCGGTCGAGGGAGAGGAGATGCTCCTCGAGACCGCGCGCCACGTCGCGGCGCAGGGAGCTCGCGTGCTGCGAGGCGGGGCGTTCAAGCCGCGCACGTCGCCCTACTCGTTCCAGGGTCTCGGCGAGGCGGCACTGAAGATGATGGCCGCGGCGCGCGACGAGACGGGGCTCAAGGTCGTGACTGAGGTCGTCTCGCCAGGCGATGTCGGGCTGGTCGCGCGCTACGCCGACATCCTGCAGCTGGGCACCCGCAACATGCAGAACTACGCGCTGCTCCAGGAGGCGGGCCGGTCGGGCAAGCCCGTGCTGCTGAAGCGCGGCATGTCGTCGACCATCGAAGAGTGGCTGCTGGCCGCGGAGTACATCCTGTCGCAGGGCAATCGCGACGTCATCCTCTGCGAGCGGGGCATCCGGACCTTCGAGACCTCGACCCGCTTCACCCTCGACCTCAACGCCGTGCCGCTCGTGCGCGAGCTGTCGCACCTGCCGGTGATCGTCGACCCCTCGCAGGCGACCGGTCGCTGGTCGCTCGTCGGTCCGATGTCGCTCGCCGCCGTCGCCGCGGGCAGCAACGGCCTGATCATCGAGGTGCACCCGACGCCGAACCAGGCACTGTCGGACGGGGCGCAGTCGCTCGACTTCGAAGCGTTCGACCGGCTGATGGCTGACGTGCGGCGTCTTCTCGGCGCGATGCAAAAGCAACTGGCCTGACGCGAGCCATGTCAACCGTTGGGGTCGTGGGGCTCGGCCTGATGGGCTCGTCGTTTGCGCTCGCGCTGAAGAAGGCCCGACCCCAGACGGTCATCGTGGGCAGCGACCGCAACCCGACCGTGGTGCGCAAGGCGCTCGACCGCGGCATCGTTTCCACGGCCAACACCGACCTGAGCGCGATCGAGATGGCCGACGTCATCGTGATCGGCGCGCCGATCAGCGCGCTACGTGAGCTGTTCGCGAAGCTCGCGGTGAGCATCGGTGCCAGGCCCATCACCGACATGGCGAGCACCAAGGCGAGCGTCTTGGAATGGGCCTCGGCAGAGGGGATCGACCTGGTCGGCGGCCACCCCATGTGCGGCAAGGAGGCGTCGGGCATCGACGCGGCCGATCCGTCGATGTTCGAGCACGCGCCGTGGGTCCTGACCCGCGACGAGCCGAGGATCACTGACCTCGTGTACGCGGTCGGCGGGCAACCCGTGTTCATGGACGCGATCACCCACGACCGGCTGGTCGCGGGCGTCAGCCACGCCGCCTTCCTTCTCTCCGTCGGCTACGTGCTTGCGCTTTCGCGCCGCAGCGATTGGCCTGATGCCTCGCGACTTGCGGCTGGAGGCTTCCGCGACATGAGCCGCCTGGCGGCGGGGGACCCGGATCTCTACGCGGGTGTCGTGAAGACCAACCGCACGAACCTCCTCGAGATGCTCGACGCGGTCAGCGCGGAGCTGACTCGCTTGCGCCGCCACCTGGAGGCCGACGACCCTCGACTGGTGGAGCTGTTCGAGGAAGCGCGAGCCGTACGCGAGCGGTGGGCCCGAACCAATCTGAAACCAGAAAGCGACACCACGCGTCAATAGAACATGAGGGTGCTGGCGCTGCTAGGGGCGCTGATCGTGGCGTGCACGTCGCAGCCGGCGCAATCCGCGGCGACGCAGAGCGCGCGCGCCGGCGCCAGCGCCAGCTCGTACTCGTGCCGGCTGGCCGTGATCTCGTGGCCGAGCCCAACCGCGCGGCTTGCGGGATACGTGACTCTTCCAGGCGGGACATTCACGGCTGCCGGAGACGCGGGCTCGGGTATGTACTACGACCGGCCGTTGAACCGCTGGGTCCGTGGTGGTCCTCCGGCTCTCAGCGCCGACGGTCTCAGCTATGCATACAGCGAGGGCGACACGTCCTCCAGCCGCCTGCACCTGCTCGACCTCCGCTCCGGAGGAGACCAGGTGGTGGCGTCGGGCGGGCCGTGGCAGCCGGTCGGACTCGATGCGGACTGGGTTTACGCCATGCGGGTCGAATACCAGGATTCGGTCGCATACGGCCAGCTCCAGATCGGCAGGGGCCTCTGGAAGGCTTCGGTCGGCGGCGGCGCTCCGGTCCAGCTAACCAGCGATGCCAGATATTGGGCGTGGGTGGCGAACGGGGGGGCTTACGGCGCGGGCATCATGAGCGACGTCGCAGGTGCGCCCAACGATGTGGTGCGGATGGACCTCAGAACCCTGCAGACGACCACCTCTCTGGACAAACACGCCAGGTCACGAATCCTGGCCGTCGACCCCCACGGGGCGGCATTCGTGATGACGGACGGAGCCGACGAAGAGTTGTGGCGGGTGACGCAGTCCGGCAATGCGATGCAGGTGTGGTCGGGGTCCACCTCTGGCATTCGTCCGGAGCAGCCTGTCGCGCTGGCAGGTTCAGAAGTTTGGTTCAGCAGCTCGTCCCTGTCCCAGGCGTGGGCGGTTTATCACTACTCGCCCCTGGCAGGCTTGCAGCAGGTCGCGACATTCACCGATCGACCCATCACCGTCGCGGGGCCCTGCGTCGTATAGGAAATCCGGCCGTCCGGCATCATTCAGGGCGTGATCGCGACCGTTCGTCCCGCGCGGAAGCTTGATGGGGAGATCAAGGTGCCCGGCGACAAGTCCATCTCTCACCGCGCACTGATCTTCGGGTCGATCGCCTCGGGGGAGAGCCGCGTGCGAGGACTCTCCGCGGGCGGCGATGTGCAGTCCACGGCCTCATGCCTCCGCGCCCTGGGTGTCGACATCGAGGGCTCGCGCATCGCGGGGCGCGGCATGCGCGGGCTGCGTCGCGCGGAGGAGGTACTCGACTGCGGCAACTCCGGCACCACGATGAGGCTGCTCGCCGGACTGCTCGCGGCCCAGGACTTTGAGAGCGAGCTGGCGGGTGACGAGTCACTTTCTCGCCGGCCAATGGACCGCGTCGTCCAGCCCCTGCGGCAAATGGGCGCGAATGCGTCGTGGCCCCCGCTTCGAGTCGGAGGCAAGACCCCGCTTCATGGCATCGACTACACCAGCCCGGTCCCGAGCGCACAGGTGAAGTCGGCCATCCTGCTCGCCGGCCTTTACGCGGACGGCAAGACCGAGGTCGTCGAGGCCGTCAAGACGCGCGACCACACCGAGGTGATGCTCGGCGCGATGGGCGCGGCGGTTTCCGTGGATGGCCTTCGAATCGCCGTGGAGAACACGGAGATGCTTCAGCCGATCGACATCTCAGTTCCAGGAGATTTCAGCGCCGCGGCGTTCTGGCTGGCGGCCGCCGGACTTTGCGCTTCGCATGTCCGCCTTCCCGGAGTCGGGGTCAACCCGACGCGGACCGCGTTTGCGGACGCGCTGACGGCGGTAGGTTTTCACATCAAGCGAGCGAACCCTCAGCTCGAGGCAGGCGAGCCGGTCGCGGACCTCGAGGTGGGCTTTGTCGACCTGCACAGGCCGATCCGGCTGGTAGGCGCCGCAGCCGCAGAGATGATCGATGAGCTCCCCGTGCTCGCGGTGGTCGCGACGCAGCTGCCGGGCACCAGCGTGATCAGCGGTGCGGCGGAGCTGCGAGTCAAGGAGGCCGACCGCCTGGCGGCGATGGAGGCGGGTCTGAATGCGATGGGAGCCGATGTCGTGGCCACCGAGGACGGCTGGATCATCAACGGACCGCGCGATCTCGAGGGCGCGCGCGTCGATTCGTATGGCGACCACCGGATCGCCATGGCGCTTGCGATCGCGGGGTTGATCGCCCGCGGCAAGACCGAGATAGACGGCGCGGAGTGCGTCGCGATCTCCTACCCATCGTTCTTCGACGACCTCGAATACCTCGCATGAAGGTCCGCTGCGAGATCGACGTCGACCCGGTGACCCTCGAGCTGTACGAGCTTGAGGTGACGCCTCCGCGCGACGACTTCGAGCTGGAGGTCAAGCGGGCCGAGCAGGCGGCGAGGACCGGCGAGGTCGGACCCGCCGACCGCGCGCGCGAGCTTTACCGGCGCTTCGGCCTCGACCCGACGCGCGTGAGACCGTCGTCGGAGGCGCTGCTGCGCCGGATGAAGAAGGGCGAGTCCCTGCCGCGGATCAACTCGCTGGTCGACGTGGCCAACGCCATGTCGGTGCAGCTACAGGTGCCTGTCGGGCTGTACGACCTGGACAAGGTAAAGGGCGAAGAGCTCGTGATCAGGCTCGGCGCCGAGGGTGAGAGCTATGCCGGCATCGGCAAGGAGAAGGTCAACGTGGCGGGCCGGATCTGCGTCGCCGACGCTGAGGGGCCGATCGGGAATCCAAGCGCGGACTCGGCCCGCACGATGATCACGACCGACACAGAGCGCGCGGCGTGGATCTACTTTCTGCCGGTGCGCGACGACGACGTCGACCGCACCGCCGAGCTCGTCGCGGTATTCGGGCGCGGCCTCATCCGGGTCATGTGACGTGATGGCGACGGAGCAGGTGCTGTGCGTGAGGCGGGACGACATCTTTCCCGACGGCGCGTGGCACGGCTTCGTGTCGGAGAACCTGGAGCGGCTCCAGGCGGTGATTCGCGAGCGGCATTTCTTCAAGCCGCGGGCCGAGGTCGAAAACGATCCGAGCTTTCAGCAGATCATCCCGTACGTCGTGTTCCGCCACGACAGCCGGTACTTCCTCACGCACCGCTTGCGCGCGTCGTCCGAAAAGCGATTGCGCAAGCAGTATTCGCTTGGCGTCGGCGGGCACATCAACCCAGGGGACCTGGATGCGGGGGATCCGATCCTCGACGGTCTGAAGCGCGAGTGGGAGGAGGAGGTCGTCTACGACGGCCGGTTCGATGCGCGCCTGCTCGGATTCTTGAACGAGGACTCGTCCCCGGTCTCGAAGGTGCACCTGGGCGTCGTGTTCCTGGTCGACGGTGACACGCCGAGCATTGCGATCCGCGAAACCGACAAGCTCGCGGGCGAGCTCCTCACCCTCGAGGAGATGCGCATGTACTACCTCTCGATGGAGTCGTGGTCGCAGATCGTCTACGACCGCCTTGTGTTAGGGAGCGCGTGAGATACCTCGAGGTCGGTGGCGTGCGTCTGTCGGCCATCGGACTTGGGACATGGCAGTTCGGCTCGCGCGAGTGGGGCTACGGCCGCGACTATGCGACGCAAACTGCGGGGCCGATCGTCAAGCGGGCGCTGGAGCTGGGGATCAATCTCATCGACACCGCGGAGTTCTACGGGTTCGGCCGGTCGGAGAGCATCGTCGGCGAGGCGATTCGAGACCGGCGCGGCGACGTGTTCATCGCCACCAAGCTTTTTCCGATCGGCTTGCCGTTCATGGTGCGGGCGAGAGCACGAGGCAGCGCGCGAAGACTCGGCGTGGATCGGATCGATCTGTATCAACTCCACTGGCCAAGCCCGCTCTTTCCACCCAGAGCAGTCATGCCGCGATTCAAGTGGCTCGTCGATGACGGATTGGTGGCACACGCCGGCGTCAGCAACCACAGCCTCGCGCAGTGGCAGGCGTGCGAGGACGCATTTGGCGGACCCGTCCTGTCGAACCAGGTGCGGTTCAGCCTCGTCCATCGCGATGCCGAGCGTGAGCTCGTGCCGTGGGCCCAACGCACCGGCCGCATCGTCATCGCCTACAGCCCGCTCGGTCAGGGCCTCCTATCCGGCAAGTACCAGACCGCGCCGCCTCAGAACTTCCGTCGAATGAGAAGCGACTTCACCTCTGAGGGTCGTGCTCGGCATGAGCCTCTGATCGCCGCTTTGCGCGAGATCGCCGGGCGGCGCCAGGCGACGCCCGCCCAGGTCGCGCTTGCCTGGCTGGTCTCCAAACCGAACGTGGTCGCCATCCCGGGCGCGTCGAGCCTCCGTCAGCTCGAAGAGAACGCGGCGGCCGGCGACCTCGAGCTGGAGAGCCAGGACATTCGGCAACTCGATAGCCTGAGCGCATGAAGCTCAACGCCGTCGAGCTTCGCCGCATCCGGATGTCGCTGGTCGCGCCGTTCGAGACGTCGTTCGGCGTGCAGACGGCGCGCGACATCCTGCTCCTGAAGGCCATCACAACCGACGGCGAGGGATGGGGCGAGTGCGTCGCGATGGAGGAGCCTGTTTACTCATCCGAGTACGTGGATGGCGCGCAGCACGTGCTGATCCACCACCTGCTGCCGCGGCTGTTCGCCGCCGGCGACCTCTCCGCGGCAGACGTGGCGGACGTGCTGCGTCCTGTCCACGGACACCACATGGCGAAGGCCGCGATCGAGATGGCGGTGCTCGACGCGGAGCTGCGAGCACGGGGCGAGTCGTTCGGACAGTTCTTTCGCGCCGCGCGGAAGGAGGTCGACTGCGGTGTGTCGGTCGGCATCCATCAATCGATCGCCGATCTGCTGAACACCGTCGGCGGATACCTGGACCAGGGCTACCGGCGCATCAAGCTGAAGATCAAACCCGGGTGGGACGTCGAGCCTGTGCGCGCGGTACGCGAGCGGTTCGGCGACGTGCCCTTGCAGGTGGACGCCAACACCGCGTATTCGGTCTCCGACGGGCCTCACCTGGCTCGTCTGGACCCGTTCCATCTGCTCCTGATCGAGCAGCCGCTGCCCGAGGAGCAAGTCCGGGCTCACGCGCAGCTGGCTCTCGTGGTGCAGACGCCGATCTGCCTTGATGAGTCGATCACGTCGGCGCAAGCGGCTTCGGACGCCATCGAGCTCGGCGCGTGCCAGGTGATCAACATCAAGCCGGGCCGCGTCGGTGGCTATCTCGAGGCGCGCAAGATCCACGATCTCTGCCTGGCTCGGGGAGTGCCGGTGTGGATGGGCGGCATGCTCGAGACCGGCATCGGCCGCGCGGGCAACGTGGCGATGGCCGCGATGCAGAACTTCACCCTGCCGGGCGACACCTCGGCTTCGGACCGCTACTACCGGCGCGACATCACCGAACCTTTCGTGCTGCACGATGGCCGCTTGAAGGTGCCTCGCGGGCCGGGCCTGGGCGTTGCGGTGGACGAGGAGTATCTCGACTCCATCACATATTGGAAGGAGCTGGTGGAGCCGGCCGGGCTACGCTCGGGACGCTAGCGGGAAGCTAGCCATGAGGCCGGTCATCGCGTTCGCGTGCGCAGCCTCTCCGAGCCTCTGGAGCCCGAGCCTGTCCTCGATCGTCGCCAGCAGCGAGTAGTGGTCGAATGCCTCGCTGCTCCGGTGGAGCATCGGGTCCGGGTGGATGACCAGCGTGAGGACCGAGTTGGCGCTGTCCTCGCCCTCGTCCCACGTGATGAAGAGGACGCCATTCTGCTTCCAAGCCGGCGAATTGAGAATCGTGGGCACCGTCTGCGCGAGCCACGCATCCGCGACTGCGGTCGAGCAGTCGTGGCCGTCATGGCACATGTCGGGCGTGATCCAGACGAATCGGGGCGGCGTGCCGGCCATGTCCGTCGCGAACTGCGTGAAGGGAACGACCTGGGACGGGCATGTGCTGCCGTAGTAGGCGAACGGGTTGTGCTTCAGCGCGTAGCCGTTGCCGTTGCGAAAGCAGTCGCCCGACATGCCCTCCATGTACGCGCGCCAGTCGATGCCCGCCGCGGTGAGCTGCGCGCCCAGCCCGCCTGCGGGCAGGCTGTGGTAGCCGTCGTCGGCGATGCCCCACGTGCTGCCTGAGGTCATCGCGAGGTAGTTCGGCAGGCTCGGGTGCGAGACGCCGTGGTAGTTGGTGGCGACGCCGTAATCGGCGGCCAGCTGCGACGTGTAGCTGCCGGCGATCGCCTGGCTCGCGGACCGGTTCTCCATGACGATCACGAAGACGTGAAAGGGCGCTGTCGCTGGTGAGGCGTGGGGTGAGGGCGAAGGCTGCTGGATGCCGGCGGTGGGGCTTGAGGACGGCTTCACCGCGGCGGGATGCTGACTCGAGCAGGCGGTTCCGAGAAGGCACACCCCGACGACGAGGGCTAGCTTGGACCAGGGCATCGACCTCACCCAGACTAGCGCGAACGTCTTTGTCGAGACTGGCCGGCATTCGCGCTCTCTAAACTGACTCCCGTGCCCAAGGTCCTCGGTTTGAGGTGCCGCGAGTGCGGCGCCGAGTACGAATTGCAGGCGACGCACGTGTGCGAGATGTGCTTCGGCCCGCTGGACGCGGTCTACGACCAGGCCGCCTTGAAGAAGGTGGTCAGCCGCGCGCGGATCGAGGCCGGGCCCAAGTCGATGTGGCGCTACCGCGACCTGCTGCCGGTCGAAGACTCGGTCAACGTCGTGACGCTGGGCGAGGGCTTCACGCCGCTGGTCAAGGCGGACCGGCTGGGCGCCGAGCTCGGCCTGCGCAACCTCTATTTAAAGAACGACAGCATGAACCCGACCAACTCATTCAAGGACCGGGTCGTCTCTGTCGCCATCAGCTGGGCGCGCGCGCATGGTTTTGAGACGATCGCGTGCGCGTCGACGGGCAACCTGGCCAACGCTGTCGCCGCCTATGCGGCGCGCGCCGGGCTCGAGTGCTTCGTGTTCATCCCGGTCGACCTCGAGCCTGCGAAGGTCGCGAGCATCAGCGTGTTCGACCCGAACGTGGTCGCTGTCCGCGGCAACTACGACGAGGTCAACCGCCTGTGCAGCCAGCTGCTCGAGTCGACGCCATGGGCGTTCTGCAACATCAACATCCGGCCGTTCTACGCCGAAGGTTCGAAGACGCTGACGTTCGAGACGGCGGAACAGCTTGGGTGGAAGCTGCCGGACGAGATCATCATCCCGATCGCGAGCGGGTGCCAGTTCGTGCGCCACCGCCAGGCGGTGCGGGAGCTCCTCGAATACGGGCTGGTGCGCGGAGACAAAGTGCCTGCCTTCACGGGAGCCCAAGCGCTTGGGTGCGCTCCGGTCTACAACGCGTTTCACTCCGACACGCCGGACCGCGTCCTGCCGGTGAAGCCGAACACCATCGCGCGCTCGATCGCGATCGGCAACCCATCGGACGGCGTCTACGTCAACCGCATCGCGCGCGAGACGGGCGGCGTGGTCGAGGCGGTGACGGAGGAGGAGATCGTCGACGGCATCCGCCTGCTGGCCCGGACGGAAGGGATCTTCACGGAGACCGCGGGCGGCGTAACGATCGGGGTGCTGGCGAAGCTGGCGCGAGCGGGGCGGTGGAACGGCGATGAGACGGTGGTCGCCTACGTCACGGGGCACGGCCTGAAGACCGCAGACGTGCTCGCGTCCGCGAACGGGCACACGTCGCGGCGGGTCGAAATAGAACCGACGATGAAGTCGTTTCGGGAAAAGGTGAGTATCTAGCGCATGCCGCAATTTCGAATTCCAGGTCCGCTGCGCCGCCTGTCGGATGGTGAGATGACCGTGGCGGTGCAGGCTCACGACCTTGCGTCGGCCATCGATGCGCTCGACGCACGGTACCCCGGCTTCCGAGACCGCCTTCTGGACGAGAAGGGCGAGCTGCGCCAGTTCGTGAACGTCTACTTGAACGACGAGGACGTCCGGCTTGGGTCAGGCCTCAGCGAGAAGGTGGGGGAGAAGGACGAGATTTCAATCGTGCCGGCGGTGGCGGGGGGCCGTTAAGCCGCCCAGCGCACTCCCGGTGCCCGAGCGCGTTTCGCGATCACGTGGTCGGGTGGGATAAACCGCACGCCCTCGTCTGCTTTCACCACCTGCCATCCGCCCTCGTGGACGAGGCGGTGGTGGTAGTAGCAGAGGGGCAGCATGTTGCGCAGGTCGTTCAGTCCGCCTCCCGCCCAGAACTCGATGTGATGCGTATCAGTCCAGCTTGGTGGCCGGTCGCAGCCTGGGCCGGCGCACCCCCGATAGCGCGCCTTCAGTGCACGGCTCTGCGCTGGCGAAGTGGCCCGGGTGGCTCGTCCGACATCGACCACCACCGAGTCGGCTTTCAGGATCCGGGAGAGTGTGCCGTCGCACGCCAGCCGCTGGACCGTCTTGCTCGAGATCGGCATCCCGCCAATCAAGTCCGATGCGGACGCACCCAGCTCGCCCTTCAGGCCCTCAAGCGTGGTGTTCACGTTGATATGGGGCCGGACCCGATTGCGCCGGGGCAGCGTGCCCTGGTCCATGCCGTGGTGGACGACCTCGACCATGGCGTCGGCGCGGCGCTGCTTGGGCGTCCGTCCGTCATCCGGGCCGAGCTTCTTGGCGGGGGATCCGATCGCAGTCTTAAGGGCCGCGCCGCCTTCCGGGTCGAGGACGCCGGTCAGGTGGTACATGCCCTTCATCTCGCTGATGTGGAGGAAGCGCTCTTCGTAGTTCTCCTCAGTGTCGCGGTCGAACCCATCGGGATCCATGACATACCTGGTGTGCGCGGCAAGCTGGCGCATGCTCTTGACTGAGAACCGCCGGGCATAGCCGATGAACTCCTCCTGGTCGAGCTCATCGCCTCTCTCGCCGAGCTGGTCGCGGAGATGGCAGATCACCGCAGCCGTCTGGTAGCCGATCTGCCCGGCCTCCAGTGCCTCAGCCACGTCGGGCAGCGAGTCGAGCTGCTTGCCGACACGCAGGCGGTCCGACGCCGAGTTCTGCGACATCGTGAAGGTGTCCATGACCCAAGACACCGCGCTGCAGTGTCCGTTGACCAGGTGGTCGCCGCGGGCCGTGGCCTCGTGCACCCTGCCGGCGAACCTGGCTTCGAGCCGGTCGATCAGCGACCGCAGCTGCTTGAGATCAAGGTCCTCAGCGAGCTCGAGGACAGCCTCCGCCGACATGAGAATATTGTACCAAACACGCGTTCGCTGTCAATAGAATTCACACGCAAATCTATTCACCCACACCCCGAAACAGCAACCAAGGCGCCTGTCCGGCCACCCTCTTCCCAGTCCAAAAACCCGGGTGAGCCTTAAACTCCGCACGTGACCCGTCGCCGCCTCAAATTGATCTTCGGTTCCTCCCTCGTGAAGGAGCCGGTGATCTACCAGCTCGGGCGAAAGTTCGAGATAGTGACCAACATCCGCCGGGCCGACGTGAGCAAGGACCAGGGCTGGGTCCTGCTCGAGGTCTCAGGCGAGCCGGACGAGCTGGACAAGGGCGTGGAGTACCTCGAGTCGCGCGGCGTGAAGGTCGAGCCGGCGGAAGGCGACCTGGTCGAGTAACGCGTTCTAGCGCGCGGTCATCACCAACCGCGCTCCTGCTTGCGGTTTGGTTGATGGCGGCAGGGCGTTGATCATTTCCAGCAGGCGCGGTCCCACGTTCTTGGTTTCCGTGCGAAATGGGGCGAATGCGTCGTCGCCATCCGGGTGCGCGCGAAAGTGCAGCTCAACCTCGCGACCATTCCGCGCAGGCGCGTGCGACGTTAGGCGGTTGAAGTCCGGCGCAGGGATCAGCCACCACACCACCGGCGCGAGGTCCAGGACCAGGACGACCACGTAGATCCACGCCGGATCGCGAGGAATCGTGTCCTCCTTGTAAGTGGCGTTGGACTGGACGAAGCCCGACACGCCCAGCTCGAAGCACGCCTTCGCCTGTAGGGAGGCGAACGCGCTCTTGCCCTTCACCGCCACCACCAGGTCGCGGTGGTCGTCGTCCGCGTCGACCTGAAACGGCACGAGCTGACCGTCCGACGTGAGCATCGCGTAGACCGCGAGCAGGTACTCGCCGATGCGCCCGGCCTGGACGTCGCTGACCCTCACGGAGATATATTCCCGCCGGATGACGGAAAAAGTGAGCGTTGCCATCATCGGGGCTGGTCAGGCCGGGCTTGCCACCAGCTTCTTTCTGAAGCAGGCCGGCGTGGATCACGTCATCCTCGAGGCCGGGCGCGTGGCCGAGACCTGGCGCTCACGGCGGTGGGATTCCTTCTGCCTCGTCACCCCGAACTGGACCGTGAAGCTCCCCGGCGCGCCGTATGCCGGTCCCGATCCCGACGGCTACATGAACCTGGCGGAGCTGATCGACCACATCCAGCGCTGGTCCGCTTCCTTCCAGGCCCATGTGATGGAGGGCTCCGAGGTCTCCGCGCTGGACACCGAGGGCGATGATTTCGCGCTCACGCTGCCCACCGGAAAGCTCCGAGCACGCACGGTCGTGGTCGCTTCCGGCGGATACCAGCGCGCGCACATCCCCGCAAACTCCAATCAGCTTCCCGCGACCGTGAACCAGATTCGAGCCGAGGACTACACGAACCCCGCCCACCTCCTCCCCGGCAGTGTCTTGATCGTCGGCGGCGGCCAGACCGGATGTCAGCTCGCCGAGGAGCTGCACGAGTCAGGCCGCAAGGTCTTTCTCTCGGTCGGCCGTTGCCCATGGTCGCCGCGCCGGATCGGTGGTCGCGATCTCGTCTGGTGGGCCGTCAGCACGGGCTGGTGGGACCGTACGCCGGCCGACCTTCCCTCACCGGCCGCGCGCTTGACCGGCAACGTCTTGAGCAGCGGACATGGCGGCGGCCACGACCTTCACTACCGAACGCTGCACGCGATTGGCGTCGAGCTCGTGGGCAAATACCTTGGTGCTGAGGGGGGCACCGTCCATTTCGCCGACGATCTCGCTCAGAGCTGCGACGCAAGCGACGCGCTCGCCGGCGCCTTCAAGAACTACATCGACAAGCTGTGCGTCACAAGGGGTCTGCCTGTCACCTGGGAGCTGCCGCCGCCGATGAGGGTGGCCGCCAGGACCGAGCTGGACATCGCACGCGAGGGCATCAGCACCGTCATCTGGACGAGCGGCTACAGGCCGGCCTACGGCTGGGTGCACCTCCCGGTCTTCGACGAAATGGGTTTCCCGATCCAGGTCGACGGGCGCAGCGCTGTGCAAGGCTTGTACTTCATGGGCGTGCACTTCCAGCGCAAGGCGCAGTCGGCCGTCCTCTACGGCACAGGCGAAGATGCGGAGATCGTCGCCCGGCACATCGTGGAGAAGCGTCGATGAAAATCGCCGTCGCCATGTCAGGTGGCGTCGATTCGTCCGTGTCCGCGGCGCTCCTGCAGGCGCGGGGTCACGAAGTCGTCGGCGTCACGCTGCAGCAGTGGCCGCGCGGCGACGCGGAAGAGTCCGCGCGCAACGGCGGTTGCTGTTCGCTGAACGCCGTGGAGGACGCACGTCGCGTCGCCTCGCTCCTCGACATTCCTTATTACTGCTGGAACCTGGAGAAGGAGTTCGGCGAGAGGGTGATCGAGCCCTTTCACAGCGCCTACCTGGCCGGCCGGACGCCCAACCCATGCGTGCGCTGCAACGCATTCGTCCGTTTCGACCTGATGCTGGCGCGAGTAATCGAGCTGGGTTTCGACAAGCTCGCCACGGGCCACTACGCGCGGATCGTGGATGGGGCGGAGGGGCCTCAGCTGCACGCGGCGGTGGACCCCGCCAAGGACCAGTCGTACATGCTCTACCACCTCGACCGCGAGCGGCTGCGCCGCATCGTGTTCCCCCTGGGCGACATGACCAAGCGCGATGTGCGCGAGCACGCGCGCGAGTTCGAGCTTCCCGTCGCAAACAAAGCGGAAAGCATGGAGATCTGCTTCGTGCCCCGCGGCAAGACGCACAGCTACCTCGCGTCGCGGTTACCCGTCCGCGCCGGTGCGGTGGTCGACTCCAGCGGGCGCGAGATCGGTGCGCATCAGGGCACCGCGCTCTATACCGTCGGGCAGCGCAGCGGATTCGGCGACCTGGTCGAGCCCGGGCCGTGGTACGTGCTGCGGGTCGACGCGCCTGCCAACCGCATCGTGGTCGGACGGCGGGAGGAGCTGGCGACCAGCGAGGTCGCGCTCGAAGAGGTGACCTTCATCGACGGCGACGCGCCCCAGCCGCTCCCCTGCGAGGCCCGGCTTCGCTACCACGCGCCGGCCATCCCGGCCGTCTATTCGGACGGGCGCCTGTCCCTCGAGGAGCCCTTCTTCGGCGCGGCGCCGGGCCAGGCGGCGGTCCTTTACTCCGGGACCCGTGTCCTGGGCGGGGGGATCATCTCCGCGGCGGCATAGGATTGGGGTATGCCGAAAGTGCGCGAGGTCATGGCGACCGCCCTTCACTCGGTAAGCCCAGAGGAGACCGTCGGCGAAGCGGTGGCCGTGATGGCCCAGCATCGCATCGGCTCCGTGCTCGTCATGGAAGGCGAGCGGCTGGTCGGGATCTTCACCGAGCGCGACACGGTGCGCGCGCTGTCTCAGGCGCATGACGCGGCACGCCACGAGATCACGTCCTGGATGACGCCCGAACCCAAGACGATCGGGCCCGATGTCGACACCGACGACGCGCTCCACACGATGCTCGACAACGGCTTCCGTCACCTGCCCGTAGTGGAGGGAGGCAAGGTCGTCGGCGTGGTTTCGATGCGCGACCTCGCCGGCTGATCCCACTGAGGTGCGGCCCGAAAAAGCCGTCGACGGATCTTCGGCGCCCATGCGGCCCATCTCCGGGTTCAGCGCCTGCGCTGCTCGCTCACGCATCGACTTGATGCGCTCGCTCCGCTGCTCGGCGCTTCACCCGGATCTGGACCACCTGGATCGCCGAATCTCTCGCCGAGGGTTTTCGGGCCGCACCTAGCGAGCGGTAAGCTAGGCGACCCTTTGGGTCTCTTCGCCTTGCGCCGTTACGTTCCGTACTTGCGGCCGTATGTCTGGCTCGTCGTGGTCTTCGGGCTGTCGCAGCTTGGGAGCCTGGCGGCGGCCGCGTCGATCCCGAAGGTGATCCAGTACATCATCGACGGGCCGATCACCCACCACGACCTCGGCCGCCTCGTCCCGGCCGCGGGGTTGCTGCTGCTGGTCGCGCTGGTCGAGTTCGCGTTCATCTTTCTGCGCCGCCATTTCTCGGGAGTCGCGTCGATGCGCATGGAAACCGACCTGCGGAACGATTTCTACGCCCACCTCCAGAGCCTGCACGTCGCATTCCACGACAACTGGCAGTCGGGCCAGCTGCTGTCGCGCGCCACAGCCGACATTGCGACGGTCCGTCGCTTCATCGCCTTCGGCCTGATCTGGTTCCTCCAGACGATCGTCACATTCGCCGTGGTCTTCGTGCTCATGGTGCAGCTCGACTGGCTGCTCGCCGTCGTCGTGTTTCTGTGCATGGTGCCGATCGCGTTCTTCAGCAACATCTTCCACAAGAAGTACAGGGTCATAGCGCGACGGCTTCAGGACCTCACCGGGGACATCACGACCACGGTCGAGGAGATGGCGACCGGCGTGAGGATCGTCAAGGCCTTCGGACGGATGCCGCTCATGCAGGCCCGCTTCGAACGCGAGGCCGCCGCCATCCGCGAAGTGAGCCTGGCCGCGACAAACGAGCGCGCGCTGCTATGGAGCGAGCTCAACTTCCTCCCGAACCTTTCGCTCGCCGCGGTCCTTTTCCTTGGTGGGATCAACGTCGTGCAGGGCCGGCTGACCATCGGGGGACTGATCGCGTTCATGAGCTACGTCTTCATGCTGATCTGGCCGATGGACGCCATCGGCTGGGTGCTGTCGCAGAGCGAAGAGTGCCAGACCGCTTCCGAGCGGCTCAACGAGGTCCTCGATTCGCGGCCGGAGATAACCGATCGACCCGGGGCTCGCGTGATGGAACGCTCCCGCGGACGGCTGGAGTTTCGCAGTGTCGGGTTCAAGTATCCGAACTCGAACGAGTGGATCCTTCGCGACCTGAACCTTGCCGTCGAACCCGGCGAGACCCTGGGCATCGTCGGGCGCACCGGCAGCGGGAAGACGACGCTCAGCTACCTGGTCCCCCGGCTCTACGACGTGGCCGAGGGGGCGGTCCTCCTCGACGGCGTCGACGTGCGCGACATCCGGCTTCGCTCGCTCCGGTCGCACATCGGGTTGGCCTTCGAAGACCCGATCCTGTTCTCGGCCTCTGTCCACGAGAACCTCGTCATGGGCCGGCCGGTCGTCTCCGACCGCGAGCTGAGGCGCGCCATCGACGTCGCGCAGGCGGGTTTCGTGTGGGACCTTCCGTGGGGGCTCGAGACGCGCGTCGGCGAGCAGGGCTACACGCTCTCGGGCGGGCAGCGGCAGCGGCTCGCCCTGGCGCGGGCGGTCCTTGGCGCTCCCCCGATCCTCGTGCTCGACGATCCGCTCTCCTCGGTCGACGTGCATACGGAGGCGATCATCGAAGAGGCATTGGCCCGCGTCCTCAAAGGCGTGACCGGCCTGCTCGTGGTCCACCGGCCGTCGACGCTTGCGCTGGCCGACCGCGTCGCGCTGATCGACGGCGGCACGGTCGCGGCGGTCGGAACGCACCACGAGCTGATGCGCTCCAACGACCTCTACCGCGCGCTGCTGTCGCAGGAGTACGACGAGCGGGAGAAGGCGCTGGCATGAGCACGGTGGTCAACGCGGACAGGTGGCGCGGCGTCGCCGCGGAGGAGGTCGACGAGTTCTCGCCGAGCGTGGCGGGACTGCTTCGCCGGCGCAGCCGCCGGCTGCTCTTCGACCTTGCCCGCCCCTACCGCGGCCGTTTGGCCCTGTCGGGGCTGCTCATCATCGTGCGGACCGCGGCCTACCTGGCGCTGCCTTACCTGGTCGGTCTCGGCATTGACAAGGGCATCCGCCCGGGTCGCAGCGGCAACCTGGGCATGCTGGAGCTCATCGTCGGCGCGCTGCTCGTCGCGCTGCTCGTGAACGCCGCGGCCAACTACGCCTTCCTGCGGCTGACCGGGCGCATCGGCGCCGACATCCTGTTCGAGCTGCGCCGCACGCTGTTCGCCCACGTGCAGCAGCTGTCCCTGTCGTTCTACGAGCGGTACACGTCGGGCCGCATCATCTCGAGGCTGACGTCAGACGTCGACGCGCTCAACGAGCTCCTCGCGACGGGGTTGACGTCGGTCCTCACGTCGGTAATCTCGGTCGTTGCGATCACGGTGATCCTTCTCCGCCTCGACCTGCGCCTCGGCACGGCGGCATTGATCGCGATGCCGATCGTGGTCGTGCTGACTGCATGGTTCCGCTCGAACTCCGCGCGTTCCTATCGAGCCGTCCGCCGGGCGATCGTGCTCGTGATCGTCCATTACGTGGAGTCGCTCGGCGGCATCCGCGCGGTGCACGCGTTTCGCCGCGAGCCCCGGAACCAGGAGATCTTCGTCGACGTGAACGGCCGCTTCCGCGACGCCAACATCTGGTCCAACCGGCTCGCCTCGACGTTCGGTCCGGCGATCCAGTTCCTCGGCCGCGTGACCACGGCGTCGGTGCTGCTCTACGGCGGTTATCTCGTGGTCCAGGGGCAGCTGACGCTTGGCGTGCTGACCGCGTTCGTCCTTTATCTGAGGCAGTTCTTCGACCCGATGCAGGAGCTGTCCCAGTTCTACAACGTGTTCCAGGCGGCAGGGGCCGCGCTCGAGAAGCTGTCCGGCGTGATCGAGGAGGCGCCGACGGTGCCGGAGCCTCTGTCTCCAGCCGTCATGCGCGAAGCCAAAGGCGCGATCGCCTTCGAGCATGTGACGTTCGCCTACCGGGACAAGCCCGTGCTCCACGACGTCGACCTGCGGATCCCCGCGGGCCAGATCGTCGCGCTGGTCGGGGAGACCGGGGCGGGCAAGAGCACCATGGCGCGGCTCATCTCGCGCTTCTACGACCCCACGGAGGGCCGGCTCACGCTGGATGGGGTCGACCTGCGCTCGATCGCAGTCGCGGACCTGCGGCGCGCCATCGTGATGGTCACGCAGGAGAGCTTTCTCTTCTCAGGCACAGTAGGCGACAACATCCGGTTCGGCCTGCCGGACGCGACCAGCGCCGAGATGGAGGCCGCCGCGCGAGCGATCGGCGCGCACGATTTCATCGCCGCCATGCCCAACGGATACGACACGGACGTGCGGCGCCGAGGCGTGCGGCTCTCCTCCGGCCAGCGTCAGCTCGTCGCCTTCGCGCGCGCCTTTCTCGCCGATCCGCGCGTGCTCATCCTCGACGAGGCCACGTCATCGCTCGACCTGCCATCCGAGAGGTTGGTCCAGCGCGCGTTGCGCACGCTGCTGCGCGGGCGGACCGCGTTCATCATCGCCCATCGTTTGTCGACGGTCGAGATCGCCGACCGCGTGCTGGTCATCGACGCGGGGCGGATCGTGGAGGACGGTGCGCCGGCGGAGCTTCGGCGCCGGAGCGGGCGGTACGACTCGCTGCATCGCCAGTGGGTGGAGTCGCTGGCTTGATGCTTCTTTCCTCGCCCCTCACCCTGGCCCTCTCCCCTGAAGGGGAGAGGGAATTAGGCAGTGCTTGTGTCCAGGTAGAAGCGGCGCCAGCCCACTGTTTGGAAGCCCAGCTTTGACAGGATCGGGGCTGACATCGGGCCTCCCCAGACGGTCAGGCCCGCCACTCCAGCTTCGCGGGCCATCTCCAGGCGCAGCGCCACCATCGTCCGGTAGATCCCTCGACCGCGAAACTTCTCCCTGACCGCGCCGCCCGTGATGATCGCGGCGTGCGGGGGATGCAGGGTCAGGCCTGCGCTGCCGGCGGGCTCTCCGTCGACGGTGACCAGCAGCACGCGCCGGTTGCCCGCCTCGATCTGATTGGATCGCCGGCGCTCCTGCGCCGCCCTCTGCTCCGCGCCGGCCGCCCGCTCGGGGTCTTCGAAGGCCTCGGCGTTGACCGCGTCCGCCTGGCGAAAGGTTTCGGCGTCGGCCAGCGCGTCGTGGATCTCCACACCTTCGACGGAAGGGGAATGGACGTCCGCGTCGATGGGCAGGACCATCACGTCGACGGCAGGCGCCAGTGGCTCCGGCAGGATGCCGTGACCGGCCAGGTAGTCCGCGAAATCTGGCGGCTGCGTCTCCGGGTCGGTCACCCACATGATCGGCAGGTGGCGGGGAGCCACGGCCTTGCGCACCTCGTCGATCACCTGGTCGGCGTCGCCGGCCTCGCACCTGATCCACCCGACCCCGTTGGGACCCGGAATCGGGTAGTCCGGCTGGAGGACGATCCGGTAGCGGTCGGTTTCGATGATCTCGATCCCCGGGCCTGGCGGCTGGCGGTTGTGGTTGGCGAACTCGATCAGCGCCTGCGATACTCCCGGCATGCGTTCATTGTCACGAGCCCTCGCACGCTCGGACGGTCTGCGCGTGGCAGCGCTCGTCCTCGGAGTGGTGTGGCTGGGCCTTGTCGGAGCGTTCGCGTTCGGCGCCGCGGGCCCCGGACCGAGCACCGGCGCGCTCGTCGCGGCCGTCGCGAGCCTGCCGATTGCCGGAGCCGGCTTTATGTATGCTTGGCGCAATCCGGCGCCTTTCGACCTTTAGCCGGCAAATCGCCGCCACCTTAACCACGGAGTGTCCATGGACTCCCTCCACGCGATAGGTTTCTACGTGTCCTCCGGAGTTTCGGTGGCCGGCGGTCTTGGCGTCGCTTTGCTGCCGAGACGGGACATGCGTGGGGCGTCGTTGCTCGTGGTGGCGATCGGCCTGGCCGCCATCTACCTGACGCTTTCCGCGGGGTTTGCGGCGGTCGTTGCGCTGGTCTGCTACGCGGGCGCCGCGGTCGTGCTGGCGGGTCCCCGTTACCGCTCCCTCGACGTGGTCGCGGGCCCGGTGTGGCGCCAGGTGGGCGGCGTAGCCGCTGCCGTGCTGCTGGCCTTGCTCGCTTACTCCGCGTTCCGGGGCGCGTTCGCCCACGTGACCATCTTCCATGGAGAGACGTTCGGCACCGCCGGGATCGGCCGCCTGCTCTTCGAGCACGACGCCCTTGCCGTGGAGGCGATCGCCGCGCTGATCCTCGTAGCGCTCGCGGGCGGCGCTGCGGCGTGGCGGGTGAGGGACCGCACACGATGAGCGTGGGCCTCGTTTCCGTCCTGTTCGTCGCCGCCGCGCTGGTCGCCGTCGGGGCCTTTGCAGCGGCCTGGCGCCGCGACCTCACGGCCGCGCTGGCCGGTGTCCCGTTGATGTTCGCGGGCGCGGGCGTGGCGTTCGTGGGCGTCGCCAGGTTCGGGGCGGCTGGCGGCCCCCAGCTGTTCGGCCAGGAGTTCGCCGTTCTGCTGGCTGTGGCGTCGCTGGCGCTCGTCGCGCTGGGTGTGGGGATGGCCGGCCGGGAGAGTTCTCGCTGAGCCTGCTCGCCCACATGGGCGACATACTCGCGGCAGCGTCTGGAGCGGCGTCGGGCACCAGGGCGGGGTTTTTTACGTTCGACCCGTCGACGACGCTGCCCTGGGCGGTGCCGGTGCTCCTCATCGTGCCGTTCGTCTCGTTCCTGCTCGCCATCTCGAGCATCCGGACGCGCCGATCCGCCTCTGCGATGGCAATGCTCGGCGCGGTGGTCAGCCTCGCGCTCACAGTACTCGTCGCGTGGGGCCTGACGAAGCGCGGGACGCCCTTCCAGGCGACCTACCAGTACATCAGCATGTCGGTCGCCTTCAGCGGGCCGACCAACTTCCAGACCTTCGCCATCGACCTGACGATGCGGGCCGACAAGTTGACTGTCGTCGCGTTGTTCGCGATCGAGGTCTGCATCATCGGCGCGCTCGGCTGGCACCAGGTCATGGGCCGTTCGGAGCCTGGCGCGGCCCGATTCCATGCGCTGATCACCGCGCTGCTGTTCGCGGCCACCGGTGTCGTGCTGAGCCAGGACCTGGCCGAGCTCTTCGCGTTTTGGGCGATCGGCGGCGCGGCCACGTACCTGCTGCTGGAGCACCGGTGGGGTCTGGACGAGCCGGCGAACCGGGCGCGGATTGCGCTCGCTCTGCCGTTCCTGACCGACCTCTGCCTTCTGTGTGGGATCAGCTGGCTCTACGCGCGCTATGGCGTGCAGAACCTGGGTGCGCTGCTGCCCATCCTGCACACCAACCCCGGGTGGACGGTGCGGTCGCTCGTCGTCGCGTCCGTGCTCCTCCTCCTGGGCACGGGTGGCCGGTTGGCGCTTTGGCCGCTCGGCTCTTGGCTGACCCAGACGGCGGTGACAGCGCCGCCCGCGGCGATCGCGATCGTGCAGGCGACCTGGTCCGTGGTGGCAATCGTCGTGCTGTTCCGCCTGATGCCGATCTTCGTCGCCTCGAGCCCGCAGCTTTTGCAGATCTGCGTGGCCGCGGCGGCCGTCTCGGCGGTCGCGGCGTCGCTGCTGGCGCTGGTCGGCAATGAGCCGCGCCGTATCCTCGTGCTGACGGGGTCCGCGGCCGCGGCGGTCGCATGCGCGGTGCTGATCAACGGTTTCCGGACCACGCCGAGCCCGTACGCCGTCGCCGGTGTGGCTGCAATCCTGGCGCTCGCGCCGGCGCGCGCCGGAGGATTCCTTGCGCTGTCCTCGATCATCGCGGCCATGCGCACCGACGCGCTGAGCGAGATGGGCGACGCATGGCGGCGGATGCGCGCCAGCTCCGTTGCGCTGCTCCTCTCGGCGGTGCTCGTCGCGCTCAGCGTGGCCGCGGCCCTTGCGCTAGGCATCAGCTCTCGCTCGAGGTTTGCTCTAGCGCTGGGCGAGGCCGTGTGCGTGGTCGCTGTGTGCGGCTTGCGCGTGTTCATGAGCGCTTCGTTCGGGCCGCTGCGCCGGCGTCGCGCGTTCGAGCCGGACCGCGTCCGCGAGGCCCCGCGCCAATCGCTGACATGGCCCTTCTGGCTCGCGGTGGCGGCGGGCGCTTTTCTCGTGGCCTCGCTGATCTCCGGCTGGCTCAACTTCCTGGACGGGCAGAAGCATTCCGCGCCGGCCGTGGGCGCCATGGTGCTGTGGCTCGCGGTTTCGCTGGCAGGCTTCGCTGCGGCCGCGGGCGCGCACGCGATCAACAAGGACGCGTCGGTCGCGGCCTCGACGCGAGGCGGCACGTGGCTCGATCGCGGCGCGTCGTTCGTGTTCGCCCAGGTCGACCGATTCCTCATTGCGCCGGTGACGGACATCACGCGACGGGTGGGGGACTGGATCCCCGCCGGTGACGGCGCGCTGGGCCGGTTCTCGAATGCGTCTGGGCAGCTCGCCCTCTCCGCCGGGCGCGGTCCCGCAATCGTGCTGGTCGTCGTCCTCGCCATCCTGGTTGCGCTTGCGTTCGCGCTGCTCGGCCCGGGCGTCGTGCGATGACGTTCCTCATCGGATTCGTCGGCGCGACTCCCTCACCTGCGCCCGTGCCGGGTGCGGGAATCTTCTCTTCGCCGTTCCTCCTCAGCCTTCTGGTTTGGGTGCCCGTCATCGTCGCGGTATCCATCGCGTGCATGCCCAACCCACGCGGTCGTTACGACACGCTGATGAAGCAGATCGCCTTCTTCACCAACCTTGGTCTGACCTTCATCCTCTTCATCGCGTACAGCCAGTTCGAGAACTTCATCCCGACGATGCAGTACGAGGAGAAGATCTCGTGGCTGCCCGCGATCGGAGTCACCTATCACCTCGGAATCGACGGTCCGGGCATGGTGATGCTGATCCTCTCGTCACTGGTCGGCATCGCCTCGGTGGTCGCGTCGATCGGAGTGCGCGAGCGCGTGCGCTCCTATTTCTGCCTGCTGCTCCTCGCGCAGTCGGCCGTGACCGGCGCCATCGTCGCGCGCGACATGTTCGTGCTGATCCTCTTCTGGGGCGCGGCCTCGGTGCCGCTCGCGATCCTCATCCTGGGTTGGGGCGGGCCGCGACGGACGGCGGCGGCGTGGAGGCTGATCGGGTACTGGGGTCTTGGCACGGCCGCGCTGGTGATCGGGACGATGACCCTCTACAGCGTCACCGGTGGCCAGAGCTTCGACATGGACACGCTGCTCAAGGCGACGCTGACGCCGCGCATCCAGCTGGCGGTGAGCGTGATCATGATCGTCGCCGCCGCGACGCGATTGCCGCTGTTCCCGCTTCACGGTTGGGTGCGCGACGTGTACGGGGAGGCTCCCATCGGGGTCACCGTGATCGTCGCGGGCACGGCCGCGAGGCTCGGCGGGTTCCTCCTCCTGCGCACGCTGATCGGCGCGATGCCGGCCGCCGGCCACATCCTCTCGCCGCTGTGCGCGGCGCTGGCGGCGCTGACCGTCGGCTATGCCGGTCTTGCCGCGATGCGGTCGCTCGACATCCGCCATGTTGGCGCTTACCTCTCGATGGTCCCCGGCGGGATCACCCTGCTCGCGTTTGCATCGGTGGCTCCGATCGGCATCGCGGGCAGCGTGCTGAGCCTGTTCACCGGCGGCCTCGCAGCGGCCCTCATCGTCGGCATCTGCGCGACGATCGCGGAGCGCGCGCAGTCGCGGAGCCTGCTGGTGCTCGGCGGTCTCGCACCTCGCATGCCCAAGCTCGCGTGGCTGCTCACCATCGCGACGCTCGCTCTGCTCGGCGTGCCGATCCTCGCGTCCTTCACGACCGAGGTAATGACGTTCTTCGGTGCTTTCAAGAACCAGCCCATCGGTGCGTTCGCGGTGGCGGTCGGCCTTGCCATCACCGCGGTCGCGCTCGCCATGCTCCTGCGGCGCGTGCTGTTCGGCGCTCCGAACACCGAGGCCCCGGGCGTGTCCGACGCGTCGCTCGGCGAGACCTGGTACCTCGGCCTCCTGGCCGGAGCGCTGCTGTGGGTGGGGTTGTTCCCGGGCGGCCCGAAGATCCCGGGCACCGAGGTGCCGCTGTTCGACCCGGGGCTCGTCAACCAAATGGGGGCGGGTATCTCCGACATCGCGTCGCCCTACACCGCGCCCACCCCGGGGACGGCGCAGTGACGAAGTACTTCGTGCTGCTGCCGGAGGCGCTCCTGGTCGCGACGGCGGTGGTCGTGCTCGCCTCGGCCCGCCTCGGCTGGCTTTCCCGCACGTCGCGGCGTTACCTGCCGCACGCCGCGGCGGTCGTGGTCCTGGTCGCGCTCGGCGTGGAGCTGTGGGCCGGCGCGACCGTGGGCACCCTCTTCGGCGGCGCGCTGGTGCAGGATCGCTTTGCCTTGTTCGCCAAGGCTGCTGTACTGCTCACCGCGGCCGTCGCGCTGGCCGCCGCGGACTGGACGGCGGAGGACTCACCGGTGTTCGGGGTGGCGATGCCGCTGCTCGCGGCCTTCGGCGTCATGGTCGCGGCGTCGGCCACGGACCTGCTCGGACTGTGGGCGGGCCTGGAGCTTGCCGCGGCGGCTGCCGCGGTGATGGTCGCCCTGCGCCGGCCCGACCTGGGCCTCAGGCTGCTGGTCGCCGGGGGGCTGGCGAGCGCGCTCGTGCTCACCGGGCTCGCCTTCCTCTACGCGACCACCGGCAACGCCGACCTGACGGCGATCCGCGCAGTCCTGTTCAACCAGGCGCCGGCGCTGGCGCTCGCCATTCCCGTCCTTCTCCTGCTGGGCGGGCTTTCGGTGCGCGCCGGCCTCGCGCCGTTCCACCTGGCGTCGGTTCCCGCCGGGGTCGGCGGGTCGCCGCTGGGGGCGGGGCTGGTGGTCGGCTTCGTCGCGGTGGCGGCGGCCACGGTGGCGATCAAGCTGGTGGCGGCCCTGGTCCCCGTCCCTGCCGTGTTCGTGCCCTATGCGGAGGTGGCGGCGGCGGTCGCGATGGTGGGGGGCGGCGCGGCGGCCGTCGCGGTTCGCTCGCCGAGGCCTCGGATGGCGTACCTGGCCGCGGGGCAATTGGGCTGGGTCATCGCGGGCCTGTCCACTCACTTCCGCACCGGTGTCGCGGCGGCGCTGTTCCTGCTGGGCGCTTTCGCTGTCGCGGCGACGTGCGGTCCGGCGCTGCTCGGACGGGCGGAGGGCGGGGAATCCGCGATCGCGGGCCTCGGGTCGGTGCGGCCTGCACGCGCGGCGGGCCTTGCCCTGGCGATGCTTTCGTTGGCCGGGGCGCCTCCGCTCGCCGGGTTCTTCGGCGAGCTCTCCGTCGCCGCGGCGCTGGCCCAGAGCGGGAACTTCGTGCTGCTCGGGCTCGGGCTGCTCGGCTCGGTCCTGAGCACGGTCGCGGCCGTGGCCACGCTTCGCGTCCTATTCATACAGAGCCCCCTGGAGGAGGCGAGGCGGGGCCCGGGGGCGGCGCTTCCCGCCCTGACCGTGCTCTCGACCGGGGGAAGCGTCGCGTTCTGCTTCGTGATCGGGGCTTACGGGGTGTTCGCGTCCCCGATCATCAGCCTGGCGGACCAGGGGGCGGAAGCCCTGGGGCTTCGCTAGAGACTTCTTCCTCGCCCCTCACCCTGACCCTCTCCCCTGAAGGGGAGAGGGAAGTAATCCGGGGGCTTGCCGCGTAGACTCCGGGGCACCGAACGCACTACTGCGCCCTACTAAACGTCCTGGAGGTCCCGCCTGGCCGCTCACAAGAAACGTCCTCGGGCTCGCGCCCGTGGCCGGCGAAGCACCAAGCGCAAGTCGCATCACCTGCTCTCGCGCCTGTCCCTCATGTTCCTGTTCCTCATGTCTGCGCTGGCGCTCGTGGGGACCGGCGCGACCATCGGGATCGTCGACTACTTCGCGGGCGACCTGCCGTCGATCGACGCGATCCAGACGGCGAACCTGAGCCAGACGACGCGCATCCTCGACCGCAACGGCAATCTCATCGAGGCGCTGTACCACGAGAACCGCACCGTGGTCCCGCTGAACAAGATCAGCGTCAAGCTCCAGCGCGCGACGATCGCCACCGAGGACCGCACGTTCTACGACAACTCGGGTGTCGACTACCGGCGGCTCGCGATCGCCATCGTGTACGACCTGACGCATCACTCGGCGACGCTCGGCGGCTCGACGATCACCGAGCAGGTCGTGAAGAACGACGTGCTCGACACGGCGGAGGCGCAGAGCCGGACCGTCAGCCGCAAGTTTCGCGAGCTGCTGCTCGCCGAGGAAATGGAGCGGCGCTACACGAAGCAGCAGATCCTCGAGCTCTACCTGAACACGATCAACTACGGCAACGGCGCGTACGGCGCTGAGGCCGCGGCCGAGACGTATTTCCAGGTCCACGCGAGCGAGCTGAGCTGGGCGCAAGCCTCGTTTCTGGCGGGACTTCCGCAGGCGCCGAGCGACTACGACCCGTTCGGCAGTCCCGACCAGGTGCAGTCCGCGAAAGAGAGATGGCGGCAGGTGCTCAACGGCATGGTCACCGTGGGCGACGTCAGTGCGTCCTCGGCCAACACGATCTACGGCAGCGACCTGATGGCGAAGATGATCGCAGCCCACAAGTCGCTGCCCCTCGCGCACAACCCGATGACCGCGCACTTCGTGGACTACGTCATCCAGTACGTCAGGCAGCGCTACGGCGACAAGGCGCTGTACGAAGGCGGACTGCGCATCACCACAACTCTCGACCTGGGCACGCAGGCGATGGCCGACAAATGGGTGAAGTCCGGCGTGCAGGCCTACGCGCGGCGCGGCGTGAACACGGGCGCGATGCTGGTCATGAATCCCTCCGACGGGGAGATCCTCGCCATGATCGGCAGCGCCAACTACAACAACCCCGCGATCCGCGGTCAGATCAATCTGACGGGCATGGACCCGCTCGGATGGCGCGGGGTGGGCTCGTCATTCAAGGTCTACACGTACGGCGCGGCGATCCAGGCCGGGCTCATCACACCGGCGACGCTCGTCAACGACCAGACAGGCGTCATCGGCGGGCTCACGTTCAGCGACTGGGACGGAAAGCACGAGGGATACATCCCGCTGCGCACCGCGCTCGCGCAGTCGCGCAACCTGCCGGCACTGTGGACGTACTCATTGGAAGGCGGCGACCGCGTGGTTTCGTTCCTGCACAACCTCGGCGTGACGGCTCCGATCGAAAACCCCGAGGGCGTGGCGACGACGCTCGGCCATGACGCGATCTCGATGTCGGAGCACCTGGCCGCGTACTCCGCGTTCGACAACGGCGGGTACCGGATCAGCCCGCACGGCGTGCTGCGCATCACCGACCCGGCGGGCAATGTCATGGAGGCGTTCGATCCGAACTTTGGACGCACGCAGGTGATCAGCCCGGAGCTCGGCTACGTGATGACCGACCTGCTGCGCGGGCCGGTGAAGCTTTACCTCGGCGACCTGGGCGGGCGGCCGGTGGCCGGCAAGTCGGGGACGACCGAGGCGTACACCGGGTCGATCTTCATCGGGTACACGCCAGACCTCGCCGTGGCCGCTTCTCTAATGCACATCGACGCGGGTCCGACGTGCAACTCGGGATACGCCTACCTGGCGACGAACTTCCCGCCCTCGGGATGGCAGTGCCCGACGTCGGTGCTGTTCGGGGAGAACGTCGGCATCTCGGTGTGGAAGCCGTTCCTCGAGGAGTACTACTCCACGCACTCCTGGCCGGCGATGTGGGCGCAGCCCGCGGGCGTGGTGACGCGCCAGGTTTGCGCTTACGACGGCGGGTACGTCTCGAGCGGCGGGTACAACGAGATCTTTCTGAAGGGTGTGGGGGAGCCGCGGTATCCATGCGGTGCGAACCCGTACCCGGGGGAGACGCCATACGCGCCGCCCGCGTCTCCCTCCCCATCGCCCTCGGCGTCGCCTTCGGCCTCGCCCTCACACTAGTCCGCGTGTATGCGGACAGGGCGGCGCGCATCGCCACCACCTTCTATGTCGTCGCGGGCCTCGCGTGGGCGTGGCTGAGCGGGCAGCCGGGGCCGGCCTGGCTCGAAGCCGTGTGGTTTGCCACCGTGGCGGCGGTCGGCGGGCTGCTGCCCGGCCCCGCCAACCAGGTCTCCCTGGCCCGCGCGTACCTCGCGGCGCCGGCGCTCGTCTACTCCCTTCACCAGGACTTCGCGCTGCTGGCCGTGGTCGTGGCCATCGCCAGTGTCACCGACCTGGTCGACGGCACCATCGCGCGGCGCTTCGCACGTCCGTCGACCCTGGGCGGAGGACTCGATCCCGTGGTGGACGGCCTCTTTACAGGCGCCCTTGCCATCGGCCTTGCGTTGGGCGGAGCGTTTCAACTATGGCTTGCCCTAGTCGTCATCGGCCGGTACCTGCTGCCGGCTCTCGCGGGTGGTCTCCTGATTGCGACGGGCCGCCGGCCCGAGCTGCGCCACACGTTGACCGGCCAGGTGTCGACTGTTTTGATCCTCGTTCTGCTCGGCGGGGTCTGCCTGTTCCGGGGGTTGAGGCAGGATTCGAGCGGGCTGCTGAATGCCGCCGAGGTGGTGATTCCGATCGCCACTGTCGCCACCTTTACCCATCTGGGCTTCTCGCTGAGGCGGCCCGCCGGGGCCCCTGAGCCCGGGTAACATGGAGTGCGGTCGCGCTAAGTGGGCGTGGTGTCTTTCAGGGGCTTGGCCGGGCTGTTTGTTGACGCCGAGTAACATTGGCTGCGGTCGCGCTAAGTGGGGTGCTGGCGGTACCCTGCACCGGCAATCCGCCTTAGCCGGACCGAATTCCGTCGCTGAGGTCTGGGTTCTCAGAACCGGCCGCGGCAAACGGCGTTGAAGGTCGGGACCTGCGCAGCTCGGGTCTCCGAACCCCGTCAGGTCCGGAAGGAAGCAGCGGTAAGGAGAGCTCCCGAGGGTGCCGCAGCAATCTTGGCCGGAGCCGCGAACCGATGGTGCGGCTGGGGGTCTTCGATCGAAGCGAGGGTGCGCGACCACTTTCTGTGATGGCTGAATATCAATCCCTCTACCGCAAGTACCGGTCGCAGACGTTCGCCGACCTGGTCGGGCAGGACGCCTCGTCGCGTGCGCTGCAGGGCGCGATCATCTCCGGCCGCGTCTCGCACGCGTACCTGTTCAGCGGTTCGCGCGGCACCGGCAAAACGTCGGCCGCGCGGCTGCTGGCCAAGGCCCTGAACTGCACAGGCCGACCTCGGTCGTCGGCCGAGCCGTGCAACAAATGCGACTCGTGTCTCGAGATGATGGCGGGCGCTTCGCTCGACCTGATCGAGATCGACGCGGCGTCGAACCGCGGCATCGACCAGATCCGCGAGTTGCGCGAGATGGTGAGGTACGCGCCGGCGGCATCGAGAAGCAAAGTTGTGATACTCGACGAAGCGCACATGCTCACGGGTGAAGCATCAAACGCCTTGCTGAAGACGCTCGAAGAGCCGCCGGACCGCGTGATCTTCGTGATGGCCACGACGCAACCGGAAGACTTGGTTGATACGATCCGGTCGAGGTCGCAACACTTTCATTTTCGCGCGCTGACGTTTGCGGAGATTGCGGGGCGCCTGGAAGGGATCGCGAAAAAGGAAGACTTGAAGATCGAGGCCGGCGCGATGGCGGTGATTGCGCGGATGGCGGAAGGCAGCTTGCGCGATGCCCTGTCGCTGCTGGAGCAGGCCCGGGCCTATTGCGGCGATACGATCTCCGACAAAGAGGTGCGCGAATTGCTGGGCGTGGTGCCGGACGATGCGCTGGAGGAACTGGTCGGCGCGATTTCGGAAGGATCGGCGAACCGCGCGCTGGGACTGGTGCACACCTTCCAGAAGGAAGGACGGAACCTGCAACACTTCTGCCGGGAAGCGATCCGGCACATGCGCAATTTGCTGATCGCGCGAACGTGCGGGGCGGATTCGGATTTGATTGCGGCGACGCCGGATCAGCGTCCGGCACTGTCGAAGGCGGCGGCGCTGTTCAGCGAAGAAGACCTCACGCGATTTTTTCAGATTTTGCTGCAGACGGATGATGATCTGCGGCGGAAACCCGATCCGCGAGTGCACCTGGAGATGGGATTGCTGCGGCTGATCAATGCATCGCGGCTGGCGCCGCTGGAGGAGTTGCTCGCGGAATTGAAGAGCGGCGCGCCGGGCAGCGGGGCGAACACCGGATTGGCGCGGAGCGCGGCGCCAGCTGGAGCGTCCACAACTTCTGCAAGGAGCGCGGCACCGAGTTTTGCGGCAGGGATTCCCGCGCAGCCAAAGGCGGAAACGGAAACGCAATTCTCTTCTCCGTTCGCTGCGCAAGCATCTGCGCCTCCAGCAACGATTGCTGCTTTGGCAGAAGTTAAGCAGGCAGTGGAAGCAGAGGAATCGGGAATTCCTGCGAAGACGAATGGCGCGGCGCCGCAGGCGATTGGAATTTCGCAAGAGCATGTTGCGGAGATCAAGGCGGCGATTCAGGCGCAACAGAAATTCCTGGGCGAGCTGGTGGAACAGAGCAGCCGGTGGGAGCTCGACGGCGCGGAGCTGCGAATTTATTTTTCACCGGAGAAGCGGCCGTTTGCGGAATTGATCGAAGGACGCGAGTCGCTGGAAAAGATCCGTACCATTTCGAGCAAGGTGCTCGGCCGGGCGGTGCGCGTCTGTGCTAAACTGGAGGCAGTTGCAGCGGCAGCCGCGTCGGCGGCGCGCGCAGGATCCGGCACGCAAGAGTTGCGTGCGCAGTTCGAGCGCGATCCGATGGTGCGGTCCATGCTGCAGCGCTTCGGAGGAAAAATTTCCGAAGTGAAACGAAGCCAAGAGGAATCCTGATGGAAGTCAGCGCTCTCCAACAGATGCTGTCG
>DATNMQ010000024.1:0-18372 GCA_035602465.1 Candidatus Sulfotelmatobacter sp.
GAGATCGCGGGCAACGATCCCTGGAAGGGCAACACGCTCGAGTGGGCGACCACGTCGCCTCCTCCCCCCTACAACTTCGAGCGCGTGCCGCCGGTGCGCAGCTTCATGCCGCTGCGTGACCTGCGCGAGTCAGGCGAGCTGCTCGACACGTAAAATTCCCTTCCCCACTTGTGGGGAAGGTGGCGCGCAGCGCCGGAAGGGGTCTAAGCCCCGCCTGATCTCCGGGCCCCTACGGCCTAGTGGTGCTCGGTCGGGCCCGTGCTCTCCAGCGATTCGTCGGCCGCTCGGTTGCGCGCGTCGCCCCGCAGCACCCACCAGCCGAGGCCGACCACGCCAAGGGCTGCGACGAGAAAGGCCAGGCTGAAAGCGAGCCAGGCAGGCACCCATTCGCCCGCGAGATAGTGCACCTCCAAATTATCGCCCACGGACGATGTTCGGTCGCCCCCGCCCGCTAGGGTGTTTCAAGGAATGGCGCTTTGTTCAACCTGATCGACCTCGTGATCCTGATCGCAGCCGTGGTCGGACTGGCGAACGGGTACCGGCGAGGCTTCTGGCTCTCGCTGGCGCAATACGTCGGGCTGGTCGTGGGTGTTTTGCTCGGGGCGATCGCCGCGCGCTACGTGCTCGACTACCTTCAGATCAACAACCAGAGCGCCCGCCCACTCGGGGCGGTGCTCGTGCTGGTGATCGGCGGAAGCCTGGGCTCCAGCATCGGATTCGCCGTCGGCGAGCCGATCCGCCGCAAGATCCTGCGCACCGGCATTCACACGTCGACCGACTCGGTCGCGGGCGCCGCCCTCTCCGCCTTCGCCGTGCTGATCATGTGCTGGTTCCTCGGCCTGAGCTTCTCGCGCGGCCCCAGCGCTGAGATCGCGCAGCAGATCCAGAGATCTGTGCTGCTGAGAAGCCTCGACTCGATCGCGCCAAGGCCGCCGGCATTCCTGGCGAGCGTGCAGCAGGTGCTGGCGGGCGTGCAGTTTCCGCCGGTGTTCGCGGGCCTGGAGCCCAATCTACCCGGCGCGCAGCCTCTCCCCACCTCGGTCGACACTCCGGGCGTGAACCGCGCGGCGCAGACCGTCGTCAAAGTCTCGAGCCTGGGGTGTGGCGGCATCGTGACCGGCAGCGGGTTTCCGGTCGGCAACGGTTACGTGGTCACCAACGCGCACGTCGTCTCCGGGACGAGCTCGCACACGATCATCACGCCGGCCAACACCACGCTGCGGGCCACGGTCGTCTTCTTCGATCCCGAGCGAGACGTGGCGGTGCTTTTCGTCCCGGGTTATGAGGCCGCGGGATTGACGTTCGGCCCCGCCACCTCCGGCACTCAGGGTGCTGTCATCGGCTATCCGGGCGGCGGGTCCGAGAGGGTCGTGCCCGCGGTGGTCGACGGCGCCGTCGCCGCGCAGGGGCGCGACATCTACAACCAGAACTTCGTGACGCGCCAGATCTACGTGATGCAGGCGAGCGTGCATCCGGGCAACTCCGGTGGACCGCTGGTCGACCTGCAGGGTCGCGTGTTGGGGATGGTCTTCGCGACGTCCGCCAGCGATCCGAACCAGGCCTACGCGCTGACCGACGACGAGATCGCCTCCGACATCCGCGACGCGCAGGCGAACCCCACGACAAGAGACACCACCCACTACGAGTGCGCTGCCTAAAAGCGTCGCAATGGCGGCCGGGGTCTCCCCGGCCGCGACCCGTGTCTCAGAGGCGTCACCCACTCGTTGCATCGAGTGGTTAGTTGAACAAATAAACAATCGGGAGGGTGTAGGGGCGCGAATCCGGCCGCCAAGATCGTGCCGATTGGCTCTTACGCGCAAGGCCGGATTCGCGCCCCGTAGTAGAGGGAACCCGGCGGGTTCCCTCTACTCCTTTGACTCCGGTTTTCCTTCTTCGATGAGGAGGACCGGGATACCGTCGACGATCGGGTAGAGCACCTTGCAGTGCGGGCACCGGAGGTGGTCGGGCTCTTTCAGCTCCAGCCGGGTATGGCACTTGGGGCACGCCAGGATTTCGAGCAGTTCGCGAGAGATCACCTGCGCATGGTAGTAGGGTTTCGCCAGTGATTCTGAGGCGGCTATACCTCTACCTCGTCAGCGCGGCGGCGCTGGTCCTGCTGGCCGCCGGACTCGCCTTTCTCGGCGGCACGATTCTGCTCTTCGTCTTCAACGACCCGTCGGCCGATTCGAGCCGCGGCGCGCTTGCCGGCTTCACCGCGATGACGGTCGTCGCACTCCCCGTCTGGGGGGTGCATTTCTGGTTCGCTCGCCGCTTCGCGATGAGGGAGCCGTCCGAGCGCGCCTCCGCGATCCGCCGCCTCTACATGTACTGGGCATGCCTCGTCATGTCGGTGGCCGCCATGTACACGCTGAGCTTCGCGCTCGCCCAGGCCCTGCAGCCGTACCTCGACAACCAGACAGCCAGCTGGTTGAGCGCTTCCCAGCTCGGGTGGGCGACCGTCGTTCTGGCGGCGTTCTTCGCCTTGCATTTCAAGATCGCGGCCGACGACCGCAAGGCCGTCGGCGAGGAGGGTGCGTCGGCGACATTGCGGCGCTGGTACGTGTACATCGCGCTGATCGTTGGATTGCTGACGATGCTCGCGGGCGGCTCATATCTCTTGCAGCTCGCCTGGACGCGGCTCGTGACCGGCTCCGTTCCCCAGTACACCTACCTCGCGTCGCCGGCCGGTGCGGCCATCGCCGGGGCACTCCTCTGGGGTTTGCACGCGCGGGCGATAGCCGTGAGCCACCTGAGCGAGGACCGCCACTCCACCCTTCGCGCGCTCGAGGGGTTCATCGCCGTGGCCGTCAGCATCGCAACGGCCCTTGTCGGAGCGAGCCTGATCCTCTATTACCTGCTGGCGCGCATCCTCGGGGTCAGCAACCCCGGCGGCGCCGGCGACAACGTGCTCGCGGCCGCGGCCGGCCCGGGCTCACTTGTGCTTGTGTACGGCGTCGCCTGGTTTCTCATCCAGCGCCGGCTTGCCCGCGACGCGAGGACGCAGGAGGCGGAGCGCCAGGCCGGAATCCGCCGGCTCTACGTCAACCTGGTTGCGCTGGTCTCCCTGGCCGCCTGGGCGATCGGACTCGGCGGTCTGCTGTGGACCCTCGCGGAACAGCTTGAATCGCCGCTCATCGGCGTCACGACGACCGACTGGAAGGACCCCGTAAGCCGGTTCGCGACGCTTCTGGTGGTGGGCGCCATCGTCTGGGTCGCTCACTGGCGGCCGGCTCCATGGGCCGCGGACCGACAGTCGCTTCCGCGCAAGCTCTATGTGTGGGCGGCGCTGCTGGGCAGCGTCCTCGCGGTGCTGGGCAGCGGTGTCGGCATGGTGAACGCGCTGCTGCAGCAGTTGTTCAGCGCGCATCCGACGCTGAACGCACCGTCGAACCTCGACTTCGGCCGCTACCTGGCCGTGATCGTGGTCGCCGCGGGCATCGGTTTCTATCACTGGCGAGTTCTTCGCGCCGACGCGGCGGCCCGTCCGCCCAAGGCCGCCGCGTCACCGGTCGCCGCGTTCGCCACGCCGCCGGCGGTGGTCGGAGCTCCCGCGGCACAGACCAGCTCCCCCGCGACCCCCGACGTCGTCGGGCCCCACTCCCGCCGCTACACCCTGGTCGTGACCGATGCGACCGATGACGACGTCCACCAGGCGCTCGCCGACCTGCCACCGCAAGCCAGCTACAAGCTCACCCCGACAGAACAAACGGTTGACGGGCACTGACGCCCAGGCCTATCTCGACCTCGTCGACTGGCGGCGGCGGGTGGGCAACCTCTACCGGCTGCGCGGCCCTGATGTCCTCGCCCGGTTTCGCGAGGGCCGCGACGACCTGTTTCGCTCGCATCCCCAATCCCCGATCGAGCCCGACGAACGGGCCGAGTTCAAAGGGTTGCGCTACTTCGAGCCAGACCCGAGCTATCGCGTCACGGCGATCTTCGAGCCCGGTGACCGGAGCGAGCTCCTGATCGACACCGGCGGCGAGGACGGCGCCGTGAGGTACCGGCGCGCCGGTCATCTCGCATTCAGGCTGTCGGGGCAAGCCTGCCGGCTGACGGTGCTCAGCCTGGTCCAGTACGCGGGCGGGCTCTTCGTGCCGTTTCGCGACGCGACCTCGGGTCGCGAGACGTACGGTGGCGGGCGCTACCTGTTCGACACCGCCAAGGACACAGACGCGCTCGTGCTCGAGATCGAGGCCGGGTCACCAACGGTGGTGCTCGACTTCAACTACGCGTACAACGCATCCTGCGCCTACAGCCCGCGCTGGGCATGCCCGCTCGCACCGCCGGAGAACCACCTCCGCGTCGCGGTCCGAGCAGGGGAGCTTACCTACAAGACCTAGGCGACGACTCTGCTGCCGTTGACAGCCTTGATCAGCTGGCCCGCGAGGGCGATCGACTCGTCGGTGCGGAGGACGTTGTTGTTGAACGTGAACCCGCCGAAACCTGCATCGATGTACTTGCCGATGACCTCCGCGGCCTGCGGTACGGTCGCCACCACAACCATGGCCCGGCGTTCCACTGGGATGCTGTCCAGGATCGGCGTCGCTTCCTTCTCGTTTTCCACGAGCACCAGGAAGAAACCAACTGTCAGCAGCACTTCGGATGGGTCGCGATTCACGGCCTCGCAGTGCCCTTCGAAGACCTGCTTCTTACGCTTGAGGTCCTCGAGATTGCCGCCAAACCAGTGACCGATGTCACCGTGCTCGGCGAGGAGCCGCAGCGTGCGGCGCTCGCCGCCGCCGCCGATTAGGATCTTAGGTCCACCCGTCTGGATCGGCCTGGGCACGTTGAGCGCGCGCTCGATCTTGTAGTACTCGCCCTGGAACGACGGGCGCTCCTCGGTGAACATCAGCTTGGCGATGGTGAGGGCCTCGCCAAGCCGGTCCATCCGCTTGCCGATCGGAGGGAACTCGAAGCCGTAGCCGATATGCTCGTCCTCGTTCCATGCGGCTCCGATCCCCAGGATCGCGCGGCCCTTCGAGATGACGTCGAGCGTGGTCACCTCTTTGACGAGCAGCGCGGGGTTGCGGTAGGTGACGCCCGTGACGAGCGTGCCCAGCTTGACGCGCGAGGTGTGAGTCGCGATCGCGGCGAGCGTCGTGTAGGCCTCGAGCATCGGCTCGGTTTCGGGACCGATACCGCGGATCTGATAGAGGTGGTCCATCACCGTGACAAGGTCGAAGCCGGCGGCCTCGGCCGCCTGCGCCTGGTGGATCACGTGGTCGAAGAGGCGGTCGTCGGGAACCCCGGGAAACGTGTAATTGGGCATGTGGAAACCGAAGAGAGCCGCCATATGAACCACAATACCGGCCGGCGGCTTAGCATTCCGTTCGCGGTGAACTGGAAGACTGCCGGCGCCGTCGGTGTCGGGCTCCTGATCCTTCTCTACGGCAGCGTGCTCGTCTTCCGGGCGTTCGACATGAATTCAAACTCGGCCAGCGACACGATCCGCCCATTCGTCATCACGATGGGTCCGGTGTGGGTCCTGGCGATCGCTGCCGCCAGGGTGCTGTTGCGCGGAGGTCGCGGCTAGCTCCACCTCCGGCTCGCCATAGATAAGATTTGTGGCGAGGGGCCGTGTCGATAGACGAACCTGGCAAGCCCAGCGGCATCCAGCTCATGCAGGTCGAGGGATTCCTCGAGATCGCCCGGCGCGGCAGCGTCAGCCGGGCGGCCGAAGCGCTGTTCATCACACAGCCGACCCTCACTGCGCGGCTCCGCCAGCTCGAGCGCGAACTCGGCACGCCCCTCTTCCTGCGCACGCCGCACGGCATGCGGTTGACCGACGCGGGGCGGGCGTGGGTCCCGTTTGCGGAGAGGGCGCTGCGCGCCCTGGTCGATGGGCGTGACGCGCTGCAGCAGGTGATGACTGCTTCGGCCGGGCACCTGATGATCGCCGCCGCGCCGGCGGTGAGCACATACATCCTGCCCGAGCTCCTCGAGCGTTTCGTCTCCGCCCACCCGCGCGTCGAGGTCTCCGTCCGGACCGGTCACTCGGAGGATGTGGTCGAGCTGGTGCTGCGCGACGAGGTGCAGATCGGCCTGGGTCGAGCGATCCGGCACCCGGACCTGGAGCTGCGCCCGTTCCACACCGAGGACCTGGTCCTCGTCTGCGCCCCAGATCACGCGTTCACCCAGCAGGCCGCCGTGACCATGGCCGAGGTCGCTGGGCAGAAGCTGATCACCTTCGACCGGACGTCGAGCTACTTCGAGATCACGCAGGGCGCGTTCCTGTCCGCCGGCGTCAGCCTCCGCGGCCTGATGGAGCTCGACTCGATCGAGGCCGCGAAGAAGATGGTCGAGCGCGGCCTCGGGGTCGCGATGCTGCCGGGCACGGCGGTGGCCCGCGAGGTCGCGGCGGGGACTCTGATGGCGGTGAAGATGCGCGACGCGCCCGCGATGCAGAACACCATCGTCGCCTTCCGGCGGCGGGACGCCGGCAAGCCCGAGGGCATCGTTGCGGCGTTTCTCACGTTGTTGGAGAGCCGCGAAACAAACTAGAACGCCCGAGCTCCCTCCTGTCCGCATCGATTTTTCCAATCGCCGGCATCAGATGAATCGATTGGACGTATATCGAAGGACTTGATAGTTTCTTAGACATGGATAAGGAAACCCGATCGCAGGAAACAGGCGACGAGCCATCCGCACAGGACTGCGAGTGCCCCGAGCCCTGCAACTGCGACCACGACAACGAGTAGCGAAGCCGGCTGCGTTCACAGAAGATCTCGAGTTGAAGGAGGCCCACATGGACCTTGTCGCCACGCCCCTTCTGCCGGAGGGCTACGAAGTCCCGGCGTCGCGAAACGAGGAACCTGGTAAACGGCTCCGCCGCCTGCTGGCCGAGAAGCCCTACATCTTCGGCCCCGGCGTTTACGACCCGATGGGAGCTCAGCTCGTCATGTATCACGGCTTCGACGCCGTGTACTTCAGCGGATATTCGTTCGCAATCGGCCACCTGGGCACGACCGACATGGACCTGTACTCATCGGTCGAGATCGCGGACGGCGCGCGCCGCACGGTCAGCGCGCTGCGCAAGTTCCAGCTCACGATGGCGATGGGCGACCCCGACAAGAAGGTCGCCCCGATCCACCTCGACATACCGCCGGTCGTCGTCGACATGGATGCCGGCTACGGAAACCTCTTCAACGTCCAGCGGACCGTCGAGCTGTACGTGAACGCGGGGGTAGCCGCGGCCCACCTGGAGGACCAGGTGATGCCGAAGCGCTGCGGCCACATCGCCGGCAAGGCCCTCATCTCGGCTGACGAGTTCGCCGGCAAGCTCAGGATGATGCGGAACGCGGCGGACGACCTCGGCCACAAGGACTTCGTGATCATCGCGCGGACCGACGGGGTGTCGGCGACCGCAGCTCCCGAGGCCAAGCGGGGCCTCGAGCTCGCGATCGACCGCGGCCTTCGTTACCTGGACACCGGCGTTCCCGACCTCCTGTGGTGCGAGTTCCCGACTGCGGAGCGAGGGCCGACGGAGACCTTCTGCACCGAGATCCGCAAGCGTTTTCCGAAGGCGCGCTTTGCTTTCAACTACTCGTCTTCCTTCAAGTGGTTCAACGAGAAGGACCCGATCACATGGGACGAGCTCGGCGTGCTCGGAGTGGGCTTCATCTTCATCACACTGGCGCTGCAGCACGCGGCCGGGCACGGAATGTCGACGCTGCTCGCGGATCTGAAGGACAGCAAAGAAGAGGGATACATGGCTCTCCAGCGCAAGGAATGGATCGACGGCGCGGACATCCCCACGAAGTCTCACCACCTCTTCACCGGGGTGCCGTACCACCACCACGTCGGCAGCGAGTACGGAGCGGCGAGGCTGAACGGCGACCTCGACGAGCACCTCGAGATCTCCAAGGTCGTTTAGCCAGCACTTAAGATTCCCCCGAGGGCGAGGGGTTGCTGCTGTTTCCGTTCCGCTACCTCTGGTGGCTTCTGTCGAGCGTTCGCCGCTCGATCGGCAAGCCACCCGAGTACGTCGTCTTCGTACTCGAGGAGAGCCCTCCCGCGCTGCCGGATCCGCCCCGGCCTTTGTGGCAGCGCTTCACCTCCAGGCAGCGCTTGAGCATCAAGGAGCTTGGGGATAGGTTCGACGCCATCGGGCGCGACTCGCGCATCAAGGGTGTCGTGCTTCACCTTCGCCCGACACCGATGGCGATGGCGACGCTGCAGGACCTTCGCGAGGTTGTGGCCAAGCTGCGGGCGGCCCACAAGAGGGTGGTGGCCTGGGCGCCGTTCTACACCACGGGGACGTACTACCTCGCGTGCGCGTGCGACGAGATCCTGCTCATGCCTACCGGCATGGTGCAGCCGCTCGGCTTCTCGACCACCGGAATGTTTCTGGCCGATGGTCTCGCCCGAATCGGAGTGGGCGCCGACTTCGTCCAGATCTCACCCTACAAATCCGCTGCCGACCCGCTGACCAAATCGAAGATGTCCCCCGAGTACCGCGAGCAGGTGAGCTGGCTGCTCGAGGCGAATTACGCCGAGCTGGTGGGTGCGATCGCACAAGCCCGGCTGCTTGACGAGCCCGGGGCGAAGCGACTGATCGACTGCTCGCCGTACGGCGATGACGTGGCTGTGGGCGAGCACGTGGTGGATCGCGTGCTCGCCGAAGAGCAGCTTCCGCAGCACCTCGGGGGCGGGGGCGATGGTGGGGTGACGCTCGGGACGTGGGAGCGCGCCAGGGGCAAGATGCGGACGCCGGCGCCGACTCTCGGCCGGGGCAAATACGTCGCCCTGATTCGAATTGAGGGCACCATCATCGACGGCCGCTCCGGCCGCCTCCCGGTCAAGCCGCCCATCGAGGTGCCGCTTGTCGGTGATGATCGCGCCGGCGACCTGTCGGTGGTGCAGACGGCTCGGCAGGTGGCAGCGGACAAGCGCGCCGCGGCGGTCGTTCTCTACGTCAATTCGCGAGGCGGGTCATCGACCGCCTCCGAGGCGATGCGCCAGGCCCTGAACGTCGTCGCCGCTCGCAAGCCGGTGGTCGTGGTGATGGGTCCGGTGGCCGCCTCGGGCGGTTACTGGGTGGCCACACCTGGCGCATGGATCGTCGCCCGGCCTGGCACGCTGACCGGGTCCATCGGAGTGCTGAGCGGAAAGGTCGTCACCGGAGGAATGTGGGCCAAGCTTCTCTTCAATCGCGAGACCGTCTCGTTCGGCGACCGCGTCCTGCTGGAGACCGACGAAAGGCCGTTTTCGGAGGAGGAGCGCGCCATCGTGCGTGGCGACATCGAACGGATCTACCGATCGTTCCTGGACGTGGTGGGCAGGGCGAGGAAGATGCCCGCGGACACGGTCCATCCGATCGCCCAGGGCAAGGTCTGGACCGGACGCCAGGCCCTCGAGCGAAAGTTGGTCGACGAGCTCGGCGGCCTCGACGCAGGGGCGAGGAAGGCGCGCCAGCTGGCCGGGCTGAAAGAAAACGCGCGGGTTCGCGAGGCGCGCGGTCCGAAGCGAATGATCCCGCCGCTGGCGGGCGCCGTGCCCGCAGGCGGCTGGTTTGGCTACATGCTCGAGGGCCTCACCCTGCTGAACCGAGCCCCGGCGCTAGCAGTGATGGACTACCTACCGCAAGAGCTGATCTAGCTCGCTACCCATAGCTCGAACCGGCGGCTTCGTCCCCATCCGACCGGGCCGCTTCGCGGCCGGGCCACCTTCCCCGGCAAGCGAGGAAGGGAATCACGAGTCGAGGGGCGGGAACCTCCACGGCTGGCGCTCCCTGACGACCTCGTAGACGGCGGCGACGATGCTCTCCCGGCTGGGCTTCGAGAAGTAATCGCCGTCGGGCCCGTACGCCGGCCGGTTTGGCGACGAGGCCAGCGTGCGCGGGGCGGCGTCCAGGTGCCACCAGCCCTGCTGCACCTCGAGGATCTGCTGGAGCATGAAGGCCGACGCCCCTCCCGGCACGTCCTCGTCGACACAGATGAGCGCATGCGTCTTTTCGATCGAGCGGACGAGGGTGTGGTTGACATCGAACGGGCTCAGTGTCTGCACGTCGATGACCTCGCACGAGACGCCCAGCTCCTCGAGCGTCTGCGCCGCGTCGAGGGCGATCGCGCAGCACGCGCCGTACGTGACCACCGTCGCGTCTGTCCCCTGGCGAAGCACCTCCGGCACGCCGAGAGGCACCGTGAACTCACCGACGTTGTCGGGCACGCGCTCCTTCAGGCGGTAGCCGTTCAGGACCTCGATGACGATCCCCGGGTTGTCGCCCCGGAAGAGCGTGTTGTAGAACCCGGCCGCCTGGGTCATGTTGCGCGGCACCGCGATGTAGATGCCCCGCAGCGCGTTCAGCAGCACCGACATCGGCGAGCCCGAGTGCCAGATGCCGACGAGCCGGTGACCCTTGGTCCGGATCACGAGCGGCGCCTTCTGACCACCGACGGTGCGCCAGTGCAGCGTCGCCAGGTCATCCGACGCGACCTCCAATGCATAGAGGAAGTAGTCGAGGTACTGGATGTCGCAGATCGGCCGCAGCCCGCGCATCGCCGAGCCGATCGCCTGGCCGAGGATCGTCGCCTCGCGGATGCCCGTGTCGGTCAGACGCAGGTCGCCGTACTTCGCCTGCAAGCCCTCGAAGACGAGGTTGACGTCGCCAAGCTTGCCCACGTCCTCGCCGATGACGAAGATCCTTGGGTCGCGGGCGAAGTTCGCGTCGAAGTTGCGGACAAGGATTTGCCGTCCGTCTACGGTCGGCGACCCGCCTGAATACACGGCCGGCTCGACGGGGACTTCGAGCGGCGACTCAGACGAGCGGCTGTACAGGAACGAGTTGTATCTCTCGTCGTTCTCGCGGCGGTACTCCTGGACGAACTTCGCCAGCTCCAGGCGCGCGGGCGACTCGATTCCGCGCAGCTGGTGCAGGGCGCGGGTTGCGCTCGACATGATCAGGGCCCGCGTGACCTTCGACGCCTCATCGAGCGTGTTGGTGATGCCTGACACCTCCGGCATGTCGACGCGGCGCAGGATGGCGACCGCGCGGTCGCGCTCGGCGCGGATCGGCGCCTGAAAGGCTTCCCACGCAAGGTCCCGGGCGGCTTCGACCGCCTCCTTGTCCGCCGCCTCCCAGCCCTCGATCTGCGACTCGCTCGCCACGCCGAACTCGATGATCCAGTCCCGCATTCGCGCCACGCAGTCGTACTCGCTCTCGAACTTCAGGCGCTCCTTGGTCTTGTAGCGCTCGTGGCTGCCGCTCGTCGAGTGGCCCTGCGGCTGCGTCATCTCGGTCACGTGGATCAGCGCAGGCTTGTGCTCGCGCCGCACCTTGTCGACGGCCGTAGCGTAGGTCTCGACCAGCGCCGCGTAATCCCAACCGCGCGCGACGTAGATGTCGATCCCCGGCCGGTCGTCGGGCATGAATCCGCGCAGGACGTCCGAGATCGACGCCTTCGTCGTCTCCTGGGTGATCGGCACGGAAATGCCGTAGCCGTCGTCCCAGACCGACATCACCATCGGCACCTGCAGCACGCCGGTGGCGTTGATCGATTCCCAGAACAGACCCTCGCTCGTAGCGGCGTCCCCGATCGTGCCGAACGCGACCTCGTTGCCGTTGACCGAGAAACCATCCTGCGCAGCCTTCAGGCCCGGGTTCTGGCGATAGAGCTTCGACGCGTAGGCCAGGCCGACCAGGCGCGGCATCCAGCCCGCGACGTTCGATACGTCAGCGCTCGAGTTCGGGCTGTCGACGGAGCGCGTGAATGCGCCGGCGTCGTCGACCAGCCGCGTGGCGAAGTGGTTGCCCATCTGGCGGCCGCCGGACGCCGGATCCGCCTCTACGTCGGCGTTGCCGTACAGCTGGGCGAAGAACTGGCGGACGTTGGACATCCGGGTCGCCCACATGAAGGTCTGGTCACGGTAGTAGCCGGCCCGCCAGTCGCCGGCCCGGAAAACCTTGGCCATGGCGAGCTGGGCGACTTCCTTGCCGTCCCCGAAGATGCCGAAGGTCGCGTTGCCGCGAAGCACCTCGGCGCGGCCGATTATGCTCGCCCGTCGGCTGCTGTAGGCGAGTCGGTAATCGGCGACGATGGTTTCGGCGGTGAGGGAGAACCGGGAGTTGCGCAGCGCCTTCGCCAGTGACCAAAACCTCCCTACGCGTCCATAGTCGCCGCCCGCGCGGCGAACCTACGTTATCAGAGCCCCACGAACTCAGAGCTTAACGGCGTGAGTTCGCGGGGACCCCAAGACGGAAACGCGCCCCGCAGGCTTCCTGTAGGGCAAAACGCCCAGCTATGCCGTGCTGACGCGCTCCTCTTCTTCCTGGCGCCGGAGAAGCCCGGGACGGCTCGCCTGGAGCGCTTCCTTCATGTGGACGTAAGCCTTGGCGAGGTCTCCGCGCCGCTCCAGGATCTCCGCGTAGGCACCGTGGCACTGCAGCAGCCGCTCACGCATTCCGAGAGTCTCAAAGCCGTGGATGGCCAGCTCGAGCTCGCGGTCGGCGGCATCGTGCTCCCCGCGCCGGTCGGCGATCCTGCCGAGCCAGACGTGCGACTCCGCGATGCTCGCGCCCTCCTCCAGACGCTCGGCAAGCTCGAGGGCCTTACGGGCAAAGTCGTATGCGTCCTGCACCTTGTCCTCGTTCATGGCCAGCTCGCACATGCTGAGCAGCACGTGGCTGCGGCCGAACTCGACGTCGGCCTCATCGCAGATCTCGAGCGACCGCTCGAGGTGGTGACGGGCGCCGGCGAGATCGCCTCTTGCCATCAGCACCAGCGCGAGGTTGTTTTCCGAACGCGCGAGCGCGACCCGGTCCCGCAAGAGCTCGAGCAGCGCCACCGATCGCATCGAGTACCGCGCGGCGGTCTCCACCTCGCCCATCTCCTGGTAGGCCACGCCGAGACCGCTGTACATCCGCGCGATGCGGCGCAGGTCGAAGAGCGAGCCCGCGGTTTCGATCGCCTGGCGGTAGGTCTCGACGGCACGGTCCAGCGAACGGTTTGCGAGATGGGCGGTCGCCAGGATGCCGAGCAGGCGGGCTTCCGTCGGCGCTGGGACCGGATTCAGGCCGCGGCAGACCGCGAGCGCCTTTTCCGCGAGGGCGACGGCGTCTTTCGATTGAGTCACGTTCGCGAGGGTGGCCTGGGCGCCGATGCATTCGGCGAGCATCACGCCGTCGTTGACCGCCTGGAAATGAGCCCTCGCCTCGGCGAGCAGCGCCGCGGCCTGCTCCGGCTGTGACGACGCAAGGTAGGCCTGTCCCAGGAAATAGCGAATCCGGCCGAGTCGGAAGGCGGACGCGCCTCCGTCGAGCAGCCACTTGCCGAGCTTTATCGCCTCGGCACTCCGGTCGTCGGCGACGAGGGCCTCGAGCTCGACAAGCTTTCCCTGTAGGCCGTCGCGCGCCTCGCCCTGCTCGGCAAGGAAGAACTCGACGGGCTTCCCGGTCCGCCGAGCTATGTGTTCGAGTGTCGGCAGAGATGGTCGGGTTCGGCCGGTCTCGATGAGATAGATCGCCGGCGCCGTGACGTGCCCCTTACCCAGTTGGGCGAGACTCAGAGCCGCCTCGGCGCGCGCCTGCTTGACGGAACCCGGCCGGAGATTGACTCCGGGGAGGCGGCGCTTCTTGGGAGGTGCATCAGCCGCAACTGGTGCGTCGATGCGCCCACTACCCACAAGGGGTCACTTTATACGAAAACCTTCAAGGGCGCCGCAACGCCAGATTGAAAAATTCATTTCAGTCGAGGTTTTCGATCGGACCGTGAAGATGAGTGAAGAATCTGCTCTATCGGATGAGTTGACTTAACGCTGTTAAGTTAGACTATCCGCTGCAGGTCGCGGTTTGGTGCTTCCCGCCGCGGCCTGTCGTGTCTCTTCCCTGGCATCTACCTCCCCTGGTTTCCCTCTCCCCTCCAGGGGAGAGGGTCAGGGTGAGGGGCAAACGGAGCAGATTCAGGCGGTTGGGTAGGTCCCGAAGAGCTTGATCTCCGCGCTCGCTTCCTCCAGGTCGCTCAGCGCCGCCTCGGCGGCTGCCGCGGAGGACGCCTCGCCGTTGATCGAGAAGTCGAGGTAGAACCTGTACTCGAAGGGACGGCCGATCATCGGGCGGCTGTCCAGGCGCGTCAGGTTGACCGAGCGCTGCCCAAAGCAGTCGAGGGCGTGGGCGAGGCTCCCCGGCCGGTGCGCCGTGACGAACGCGATGGAGCTCTTCCAGCCCGAGCTCCCGTCGCGGGGACGCGAGGGCGCTCCCTTCTCGACGACCACGAAGCGCGTTCGGTTCTCGGAGTCGTCCTGGATCGATTCCGCCAGCACGTACAGCCCGTACCGGGCGGCGGCCGCCTTGCTGGCTATGGCTGCGGTGCCGGGCTGCCGCTGCTCGGCAACCGCGCGAGCCGCCCCGGCGGTGTCGTGATAGGCGACCGAGCGGATCTGCCGGGAGTGGAGATAGCGGTCGCACTGGGCCAGCGCCTGCGGGTGGGAAAGCGCGCGCTCGACCGGTCCGGGCCAACCGAGCAGGCAATGCCGAACCGGCTGGATGTGCTCACGCACGACGCGCAGGTCGGGCAGCTCCCACAGCAGGTCGGAGACCTCCTGGACGACGCCCGCGCTGCTGTTCTCCACCGGCAGCACCGCCGCCTCGACGGCGCCGATGGAAAGTGCCTCGAAGGTCAGGCGGAAGGTCGGGAAACCCCTGGCCTCGGCGTTCGGAAAAAGCGCTGAAACCGCCTCGTCCGAGTAGGCGCCGGGCTCTCCTTGGTAGGCGACCCTTTTCCCCACGAGATCCGAGGCTTCGCCGGGATCTCGCGGGGACCCCTTTAAATTCACCCGAAGATCAGGTGCCGCAGCGTGTCCGCGACGTGGTTGTGGTCGCTCAGCTGGTCGGTCACGGGCGGATGGCCGTTGCCCTCGTGCCCATTGCTCTCCGACATCGCGGCGATCTTGCGGAGGTCCTCGTCGGTGACCTCCTTCTTGGTGTCTGCGACCTGCAGGAAGCGCTGCCACGCGGCGTCGAAGCTCGTCTCGCTGAGCGTGATGCCCAGACGGTTGAGGCGGTGGTGGAACGCGTGGCGGCCAGACCGCGCCGTGAGGACGATGCGCGAGTCGTTCAGGCCGACGTCCTCGGGCTTCATGATCTCGTAGTTCAGGCGGTCCTTCAGGACGCCGTCCTGGTGAATCCCAGACGCGTGGGCGAAGGCGTTCGCGCCGACCACAGCCTTGTTCGGCTGTACCGGTGTCCCGGTCAACTCCGAGACCAGGCGCGACGATCGGGTGATCTCGGTCGTGTTGACGCCGCACTCGAGGCCCAGCTTCGACTGCCGGACGTTCAGCAGCATCACGACCTCTTCGAGGGACGTGTTACCCGCGCGCTCACCGATGCCGTTGATCGTGCATTCGACGCGCCGCGCGCCGGCCGCGAGCGCCGCCAGCGTGTTGGCCACCGCCAGGCCCAGGTCGTTATGGCAGTGCACCGAGAAGAGCGTCTTCTCGCTGCCGCGCGCCTCGGTGATGACGCGGCTGACCAGGTCGCCGAACTCCCACGGCAGGCAGTAGCCGGTGGTGTCGGGGATGTTGATCACGGTGGCGCCGGCGGCGATCATCGTCTCCACCGTCTCGACCAGATAGTCGGGGTCGGCCCGACCCGAGTCCTCCGGCGAGTACTGCACGTTCTCGCACAGAGACCGCGCGTAAGCGACCATCTCCGCGCCGCGCTTGAGCACTTCCTCGCGCGACATGCCGAGCTTGCGCTGGATGTGCACGTCCGACACCGAGAGGACGATGTGGATCTGCGGCTTCTCGGCTTCCTTGATCGCGCCCCACACCGCGTCGATGTCTTCGCGGACGGCACGGGCGAGCGCGGTCACCATCGTGCCGCGGATCTCGCGCGCGATGCGCCGGCATGCCTCGAAATCGCCAGGTGAGGAGATCGGGAACCCGGCCTCGATGACGTCCACGCCGAGCTTCTCGAGCTGCCGCGCGATGCGCAGCTTGGAGTTCGCGTCGAGGTGGAAACCAGGCGACTGCTCGCCGTCGCGCAGCGTCGTGTCGAAGATGAATACGCGATCGGGGCTCGAATCTCTCATTTCTCTACAGGCTCCAACCAGGTCATCATTGCGCGCAGCTCCCGTCCGACCTGCTCGATCTGGTGGTCCGCGTCCTTACGACGCATGGCGAGGAACGTTTCGCGTCCGTTCGAGTTCTCGTCGAGCCACCGTTCTGCGAATGAGCCGTCCTGGATCTCGGCCAGCACCTTGCGCATCTGCTGGCGCACGTGGTCGTCGATGATCCGCGGGCCCGACACGTAGTCGCCGTACTCCGCGGTGTCCGACACCGAATAGCGCATGAAGCCCAGGCCTCCGCGATACATCAGGTCGACGATGAGCTTCAGCTCGTGAAGGACCTCGAAGTACGCCAGCTCGGGCTGGTACCCGGCCTCGACGAGCGTCTCGAAACCGGTCTTCACGAGCGAGGCGACCCCGCCGCACAGCACCGCCTGCTCGCCGAAGAGATCGGTCTCGGTCTCCTCCTTGAACGTCGTTTCGAGGACGCCGGCGCGTCCCGCGCCGAGCGACCGGGCGTACGCGAGGGCCCGGGACCACGCATGGCCCGTGGCGTCCTGGTGGACCGCGATAAGGGCGGGCACGCCCTGACCCGCGACGTATGTGCTGCGTACGAGGTGGCCTGGTCCCTTGGGCGCGATCATCGCCACGTCGATGTCCTGGTTCGGCTTGATCTGCGCGAAGTTGATCGAAAATCCGTGGGCGAACATCAGCATCGAGCGGGGCTGGAGGTGCTGCTCGACCGACTCCCGGAACAGCTTGCCCTGGCCGGCGTCCGGCGTGAGGATCATGACGACCGTCGCCTCTGAAACCGCCTCAGGGACGGGGACGGCGCGGAGACCGTCTTCTTCGACGCGCTGGATGGACTTGCTTCCCGGATAGAGGCCGACGCGGACGTTTTCGCCGCTGTCGCGCAGGTTGAGCGCGTGGGCCCGCCCCTGGCTGCCGTATCCGATGATCGCCACCGGCTCGCCGAGGTTCGGCGGGCAGTCAGCCTCGTAGTGAATCTTCATTCGGTCCTCCTCATCACGACTGGGCCGGACCGGACCACGTCGACGATCCCGTGGCGCGCCAGCTCGTGGACGAAGTCGCTCACTTCGTCGGCGTCGCCGGAGAACTCGACCGTCGTGCCGTCAGATGACGTCGACAGGATCCTGGCGCCTCTCTCCAGCAAAGCACCAAGCTCGGAGGCCGCGACCTTGGCCACGACCAGCTCACGGCTGTGCATTTCGTTGCCGGTCAGGTCCTCGACCTCGAGCACCTCGACCAGCCGCTCGAGCTGCTTGCGCACCTGGTCCGCCTCGGCGTGGCCGTGGTCGATCTCCAGCGTGATGCGGGAACGCCCCGGCTGGCGGCTCGGACCGACGGAGATGCCTCGGACGTGAAAACCGCGGCGGCGAACGGCACCCGAGACCTTGGTGAGCATGTTCGGGCCGTCCTCGACAAGGAGCGACAGAACCCGGACCTTGCTCTTGGCGGTCGGCGCCGTAACGGCTGGTTTGGGCTTGACCTCAAGCATATTCAGGGGCCTCCCGGAACTCGTTGAGGCCCTTGCCGAGGGGGACGATCGGGTAAACGTTGGCCTCGGGGTCGATGCGGAAGTCGATCAGGAACGGACCCTTCGTGCGCTCCGCGGCGTCGAAGGACGGCGCGATGTCCTCAAACTTTTCGACCCGTAGTGCGGGAAGGCCATACGCCTCGCAGAGCTTCACGAAGTCGGGCATGTGGGTCAGGTCGACCTGTGAGCGCACGCCGCCGTAGAAGTCGTCCTGGAACTGGCGGACCATGCCCAGCGAGAAGTTGTTGAGGAGGACGATCTTGACGTCCAGCTTGTGCTCGACGGCGACCGACAGCTCCTGCGCAGTCATCACGAAGCCACCCTCGCCGGCGACACACCAGACGTCCTTGTCGGGCCGCCCGAACTTGGCGCCGATCGCCGCAGGGAGGGCGAAGCCCATCGTGCCGGCGCCGCCCGAGTTGATGAAGAGACCGGGCTTGGCGTAGTTCCACCAGAGCGCGGCCCAGATCTGGTTTTGGCCGACGTCGGCGACCACGATCGCCTCGTCCTTGCAGCGCTTGTACATGTCGAGGAGCACGTCCTGTGGTTGCAGGTGTCCGTTCGACTTCGTGTACTTGAGCGGGTGCTCCTCCCGCCAGGCGTCGATCTGGGTGAGCCACTCGCCCCTGTCGGGCGGCGGCGGCTGGACGTGGGGGAGCATCAGGGTCAGGGAGCGCTTGGCGTCGCCGACCACCTCGAGATGGGGCCGGACGTTCTTGCCCATCTCGCTGGCGTCGATGTCGACGTGGATGAAGTGCTCGGCCCTCGGAGCCCATTCGCTGAGCTTGGCGGTGACGCGGTCGTCGACCCGCA
>DATNMQ010000043.1:0-1144 GCA_035602465.1 Candidatus Sulfotelmatobacter sp.
CGGTGTCGACGGCAGTCAGGCCTTGAGCCTGGCCGGCCAACCTATCAGCCTGGTGACTGGGGCGAGCCTGAGCGTCCACGTCACCGCGCCGACGACAGCACAGAACTGTGCCGTCTACAACAACACCGCCAGCGTAAGCACCAGCAACGACGGCAGTGGCTCAGCTCCGGCCTCGGAAACGGTGCTCTGCGCCAACGTGACCATCCTCAAGACCCCCGACGCCGCCAGCGTCTCGGCCGGCACATCGATCGGCTTCACAGTCACGCTGAGCAACACCGGCGCCGGCACCGCGACCGGGGTCACGCTGACCGACGCCCTGCCCGGGGGCAACCTGCTCACCCCGGTGCACTGGAGCATCGACGGCTCGACCGGGAATCCGGCCGCATTCAGCATCTCCGGTGTCGACGGCAGTCAGGCCTTGAGCCTGGCCGGCCAACCTATCAGCCTGGTGACTGGGGCGAGCCTGAGCGTCCACGTCACCGCGCCGACGACAGCACAGAACTGTGCCGTCTACAACAACACCGCCAGCGTCAGCACCAGCAACGACGGCAGTGGCTCAGCTCCGGCCTCGGAAACGGTGCTCTGCGCCAACGTGACCATCACCAAGATCGCTGACGCCAGCACCGTCAATGCCGGCGACACAATCGGCTTCACGGTTCTGGTCAGCAACTCAGGGACCGGCACCGCCACTGGGGTCACGGTCAGTGACCCGCTGCCGGCTGGTTCGGGTGCGGGCGTGAGTTGGTCAATCTTCAGCCAGAGCAACCCCGGCCTGTGCTCGATCTCGGGCAGCAAGCCCAACCAGGTCCTGAGCTGCGGTCCGACGACTCTGGCCAGCGGCGTCAGCTTCAACGTCCACATCACCGCCACCACCTCGGCCGGCGAGTGCACGGTCTATAACAACACCGCGACCGCGACCAGCACCAACGACGGCGGCGGCAACAGCCTGGCCACGATCACCTGCAGACCGGCCAATGTGACCATCACCAAGTCCCCCGATGCGGCGAGCGTCTCGGCGGGGACAGCGATCGGTTTCACAGTCACGCTGAGCAACACCGGCGCCGGGACCGCGACCGGGGTCACGCTGAGCGACGCTCTGCCCGGGGGCAACCTGCTCACCCCGGTGCACTGGAGCATCGACGGC
>DATNMQ010000051.1:0-1880 GCA_035602465.1 Candidatus Sulfotelmatobacter sp.
TGCGAAGCGCCGGGAGACCGGCAAGGAGTAGAGAGTGCAAGTCTCTTACGATGAAGGAGTAGCGATCCACATCGGCCCCGAGTCATGCGCAGTTGCCCGCGAGGGTTTCGGCGAAGCGTTGACAGGGGGGCGCATAGGCCAGCCATTGAGCCGCGAAAGATTCCTATTCTGGGTGCCGACGCCGTGCAAATGGCGGAAGGCAACACATCCGGGCGCGTCATCGCGAGCGCCAGGACGACCCGGCGTGGTCAGAGACCCTGGCATGTGCAGACGCTCCTTGCACGGGAACCGGGAGATCTCGCGATCGACCGTTCGGCGACAGCCGTCGGTCCGCATCGGGAAGGCGAGGAGCCGTAGCCGATGATGCACGGTCGCGAGAAGTCAGACTCTGCCATAGTAGCTGTGAAGCCGACGAACAAAGCGGTCCCGACCGCAGCGGAGCCGGTGGAGCCAAGGGCGGGGGCCAAGGGGAACGCGCGCCAGCAAAGCACGCACCGGACACAGGGACGGGAGCGCGTGGCACAAGCGCTGGGGCGCGTACGGCAAGCCGCAAGGCAACGGAAGAAGGAGAGGTTCACTGCACTCCTCCACCACATCAGCATCGACTGCCTGCGGATGGCGTTCTTCGCGCTCAAACGCGATGCCGCCTCCGGGGTGGATGGACTGACGTGGCCGACCTACGAAGCAGACCTTGACCGAAACCTCACTGATCTGCACGAGCGGGTTCATCGGGGAGCATACCGGGCACTGCCATCACGCCGGACGTACATACCGAAGGCTGATGGGAAACAGCGTCCGCTGGCGGTGGCGGCACTCGAGGACAAGATCGTCCAGAGAGCGACCGCTGCTGTGCTGAACGCCATCTACGAGGAAGACTTCCTCGGGTTCAGCTACGGGTTCCGACCCAAGCGAGGTCAGCACAATGCGCTGGATGCGCTGGTCGTCGGGATCAAGAGCAGGCGAGTGAACTTCATTTTTGACGCAGATGTGGCCTCCTTTTTCGACTCGGTCAGCAAAGACTGGCTGGTGCGATTCGTGGAGCACCGCATCGGCGATCTGCGCATTATCCGCCTGATCCAGAAGTGGTTGAAGGCGGGTGTCCTAGAGAACGGGGTTGTCACGGTCAGTGAAAAGGGGACGGGGCAGGGATCGGTAATCTCACCGCTGCTCGCCAACGTCTACCTGCATTACGTGTTCGACCTCTGGGCCGAGCGCTGGCGACGGCACGAGGCTACGGGTGACATGATCCTCATGCGTTATGCTGATGACATTGTTGTCGGCTTCGAGCACGAGGCGGACGCCCGGCGCTTCTGGGACGATATGCGCAAGCGGTTCGAGGAGTTCTCGCTGTCGCTCAATCCGGACAAGACCCGCCTGATCGAGTTCGGCCGCTTTGCGGCGGAACGACGCGCTCGTCGCGGGCTCGGAAAACCGGAGACCTTCAACTTTCTTGGCTTTACCTTCATCTGTGAACGCAACAGCCGTGGGCAGTTCCTTGTCAAAAGAACGACACGGCGCGATCGCATGCGGGCAACGCTCAGGAGGATCAAGGAGGAACTGCGACGGCGCATGCACGAGCCTATCCCCGAGCAAGGGGCCTGGCTCAAGCAGGTGGTCAGAGGCTTCTTCGCCTATCATGCCGTGCCGACCAATGGCCCTGCACTGAGAGCATTCTACCATTATGTGAAGCGCATCTGGTTGCGTACGCTGCGGCGGCGTAGCCAGAAGGACCGCTTCTCGTGGCAACGAATGCACGGATTAGCCGCCGACTGGCTCCCTCAACCGCGTATCCTTCACCCGTATCCTGACAGGCGTTTCGCCGTCATGCACCCAAGGTAGGAGCCGTGTGCGGGAATTCCGCCTGCACGGATTTGGGCGGG
>DATNMQ010000083.1:0-1790 GCA_035602465.1 Candidatus Sulfotelmatobacter sp.
CGACACCAGATACAGCGTTGGCCATCCCGATCGTCTCAAGGTGTTCGCCAGCTGTGCCTGTCGTAAATCAAATCCGGATATATTGATGGTGTAGCCCGCCGAGAATTGGGCGGCAAAGAATGCGCCCGGCTAGTTCGACGGCGCGCGAGACCGGCGCATCCTTCTCCAAAGATAAATGCGTCCTTATCTCGTTGTGATATTTCATGTACGACAGCAGTACATGACGGAGGTGTCGCTCGCCGAACACAACAACGTGGTCAAGGCATTCCCGTCGGATCGAACCGATCAGCCGTTCGGCATATCCGTTTTGCCATGGGGAGTGCGGCGATGTCGGCCGGTCACGAATGCCCATTGATCGAAGTCTTCGGATGAAGACCTCACCATAGGCCCCATCCCGGTCACGGATCAGGTAGCGGGGAGCCTGTTCCCAACCGCATGCTTCCGTGACCTGATTTGCGATCCATTCTGCAGTGGGGTTAGCTGTGACGCCAAACCACAAAATTTGTCGTCGGCCGTGCCCCATGATCAGCAATCCATAGAGCAGGCGAAACGAGATCGTCGGCACGACGAACAAATCCATCGCCGCGATGCCGTCGGCATGGTTATGAAGAAACGTCTTCCAGCCTTGCGACGGTGGCCCTCGTCTCTTCACCATATACTTGGCCACGCTCGTCTGGCCGATATCGATGCCGAGCTTAAGCAACTCTCCGTGGATCCGCGGCGCTCCCCACAGCGGGTTGGCGATGCTCATCTCGCGGATAAGCTTGCGTATCTCTGTCGGTAAGGTTGGTCGGCCACCACGACGTCGTGACCTCCAGCGCCAGTACGATCTGAACCCGGCGCGGTGCCACTTTATAACGGTATCTGGCTTCAAAACCGCCAGAGCGTTTAGGACTGTTGGCGCCAATCGATACAGCCCGGCAAAGATCAAGCGGTCCATGGCGCTGAACGTCTGCCTCTTGGGCGAATGCCGTCTCAGTATGTTAATCTGATGTCGAAGGACCAGGATCTCGGCTGCCAACGAGGCCCGCGATCGGAACAATAATACCAGCGCCGACCAGATCAGGCTGCAAGCTTCTCTCATAAGATAGAAACATTGCGCGATTCGGCTTCACTTGCCAGCCGAATTAGGTTTCCGACAGGGACAGCCTTGAACCGCCATGTCGAGCGCGTGATCGACCCGTCGCGGAAGGACGAGCATCACTGGGACGCCGCAAGCTGGCGCGGGACCGATGAAACAAGTCCCGCCACTCAATTCATCGTGCGCTGCACGAACGCCGATCCCTGCGTTACCACACACAAATAAGAATAAGTTTGCGCCTCGCCTGCAGCGACGAAGTCCACGTCTATAATTATCGGCTGCGTCTGGCCCTTCCACGTTGCCAAGATAGCTGCCGCGACGGGACGTGCCCGTGATTTTTTGATCACGAGCCCGGCGATGTGCGGCAGCGCCTCTGTAGCCTTGGATACGCAGGTCTTATTGGCTTCGGCGTGGCTGTTTAGAGCAACCAGCAGTGCCGACGACACCGCGATCGTCAACGCGATACGCATTTGAAACTTCCAACATGTCGCGAAAATTAAACATATAATTTCCGTCCTGTCGAATGCCCACTGAGCCGCGCGTGGCACCCCCGCCACCGTTAACGTTCAGTCCCGCCTTCGGGGCGGTCTTTCTGTTTGGCGGCTCCAGAATTAACCCGCATCGCGTGCATTCAGCTTAACGCACGAGTTTTGTTGCAGGCCGCGCTCAGAATTCTATCGTTCCCGCAGTCGCGCGGTTTGACCGACGA
>DATNMQ010000121.1:0-11437 GCA_035602465.1 Candidatus Sulfotelmatobacter sp.
AAAAAACGCCGCCTGGGGGTTAGACCAGGACGGCGCTTTCGGTGGGGAGGGGTAATCAGCTACAGCCGGTGGTGGCTCCGCAGTTCAAGCACTTGTAGCAGGAGCCCGACCGGACTGTGATCGAACCGCAGTCCGGGCACGCTGGGGCGTCGGTGTTGACGAACGCGATCTGCGGCGACCCTGTGAAGGTGATCGGCTTCGGCGCCGGCGACGCGATGACCTTGAACTCCGGCTCAGCCGGCTTCACATCGCCGACCGGTGCGGGTGGATCGCGACGGATGATGCCGACCTCGTCCTGTTCCTCGACCGGCAGGAAGTGGCTCGCCATCCAGCGGAAGATGTAGTCCACGATCGACTTGGCGATCGGGATCTCCTTGTTCTTGGTGAAGCCAGACGGCTCGAACCGCATGTGGCTGAACTTGTCGACCATGAACTTGAGCGGGACGCCGAACTGCAGCGCGTACGAGGTCTGCGTGGCGAACGCGTCCATCAGGCCCGAGATCGTCGAACCTTCCTTCGCCATCGTCACGAACAGCTCGCCAGGCGTGCCGTCCTCGTACAGGCCGACCGTGAGGTAGCCCTCGTGGCCGCCGATGTCGAACTTGTGGGTGATCGCCTTGCGCTCTTCGGGCAGCTTGCGCCGGACGGCGCGGTATTCCACGTCCGCCGCAGCTCCGGCCTTCTTGTCCTTGTCGAGCGACGTGGAGAGCGGCTGTGAGCGCTTGCACCCGTCGCGGTAGATCGCAATGCACTTGAGCCCGAGCTTCCAGGACTCCACGTACGTCTGCTGGATGTCCTCGACGGTCGCATCGGTCGGCAGGTTCACGGTCTTGGACATCGAGCCGGAGATGAACGGCTGCACCGCGGCCATCATCCGCACGTGTCCCATCGGCGCGATGGAGCGAATGCCCTTGACCGGCTTGAACGCGCAGTCGAAGACCTTGAGGTGCTCGTCCTGCAGGTGAGGCGCGCCCTCGATCGTGTCGTTCTCGTCGATGTACTCGACGATCTCCTTGACCTTGAGCTCGTCGTAGCCCAGCTTGCGCAGCGCAGCCGGAACCGTGGTGTTGACGATCTTCAGCAGCCCGCCGCCGACCAGCTTCTTGTACTTCACGAGCGCCAGGTCGGGCTCGATCCCGGTGGTGTCGCAGTCCATCATCAGCCCGATCGTGCCGGTCGGAGCGAGCACGGTCGCCTGCGCGTTGCGGTAACCATGCGCGCGGCCGAGCTTGACTGTCTCGTCCCACGTGTCCCGCGCGGCCTTGACGACCTCGGCCGACTCCGGTGAGGTGGGGAGGTGGTGAGCAGCGACCCGGTGCTTCTCCATCACGCGCAGCATCGGCTCGCGGTTCTTGGCGTACTCGCTGAACGGTCCCTTGACCTGGGCCATCCGGGCCGACTGCCCGAACGCGCGGCCGGTCATGATCGAGGTGATCGCTCCGGCGAAGCGGCGTCCCTCATCCGAGTCGTAGGCGAGACCCATCGACATCAACAGCGCGCCGATGTTCGCGTAGCCGAGCCCGAGCGGGCGCAGCGCCTCGGAGTTCTTGCCGATGGCCGGAGTGGGGTAGGACGCGTTCGAGACGAGGATCTCCTGGCCGGTGAAGCAGATGTCCACCGCGTGCTGGAAGCGCCCAACGTCGAACTTACCTTCCTCGTTCTGAAACTTCATGAGGTTCAGCGAAAGCAGGTTGCACGCGGTGTCGTCGAGGAAGACGAACTCGCTGCATGGATTCGTGGCGTTGATGCGGCCCGTATTCGGCACCACGTTCCAGTCCTGGATCGTGCTGTCGAACTGCAGGCCAGGGTCGCCGCAAATCCACGCCGCGTCCGCGATCTCCTTCCAGAGGTCGCGAGCCTTGTAGGTGTCGACTACGCGGCCGTCGACGACCGCCTTGGTCTTCCATTCCTTGTCGTCGATCACCGCGCGCATGAAGTCGTCGGTGACCCGAACCGAGTGGTTGGCGTTCTGGAACTGCACCGAGTCGTAGGCACCGCCCGGCACGTTGAAGCCGACGTTGTAGCCCGCGTCGATCAGCGCCCAGGCTTTCTTCTCTTCCTCGGCCTTGCACCGGATGAAATCCATGATGTCGGGGTGGTCGGCGTTGAGGATCACCATCTTGGCCGCGCGGCGAGTCGTGCCGCCCGACTTGATCGATCCGGCGAACGAGTCGTAACCCTTCATGAAGGACACCGGGCCGGACGCGGTGCCTCCGCCCGAGAGCTGCTCCTTGGACGACCGCAGGATGGACAGGTTGGTGCCCGTCCCACTGCCGAACTTGAAGAGCATGCCTTCGGTCTTGACCAGGTCGAGGATCGACTCCATCGAGTCCTCGACCGAGTTGATGAAGCACGCCGACGCCTGCTGCTGCCGGCCGGGGACGCCGATGTTGAACCAGACCGGGCTGTTGAAGGACGCGTGCTGGGTGACCAGCAGGTAGCGCAGCTCCTCCGCCCAGTTCACGGCGTCTTCCTCGGTGGCGAAGTAGCCGCCCTGGCGGCCCCACTTGGCCAGCGTGTCGACGACCCGGTCGATGATCTGGCGGACGCTCGTCTCGCGCTCCGGGCTGCCCGGGCTGCCGCGGAAGTACTTCTGGGCGACGACGTTGATGGCCAGCTGGGACCAGGCCCGAGGCACCTCGACGTCCTTCTGCTCGAAGATCATCTGGCCTTTCTCGCCGGTGATGGCCGCCGTGCGCCGCTCCCACTCCACGAGGTCGTAGGCGTGGCTGCCCGCGGGCGTGAAGAAACGGCCGAAGCGCAGCCCCTTGGCCTTGCTGTGCCCGGTCCCATTTCCGTTCTTTGGTGCGCGGGGCGTCGTGAGGTCGGCGAGATTCTTGGCCATCTGGTTGAGAAGCCTCCTTAAATCATCCCCGGAGTGGGTGTTTTTGAACCGCTGTGGTAGGACGTGGAGTGGGTCGTTGGGCTTATTCGTTTGGGGATGCAAGAGGCCCCAGAGCATGCCCGCCACTTATGCCCCAGGGCCTCGATGTAACGCTGTGGACTATACGACGGGCTTTTGGGCTTGTCAAGACCAAAACACAACATGTTTGGGCTTGATACCCCTTTACCCCCAACATGTTGGTGGATTAGCTGTGGATATCCCTTGGGAGGAGCTGGGCACAGCGTGGGCTTTCCTTGGGGGAAGAGGTGCATAACCGGCCCTATTGGAGGGTGTCTACGATCGCTAGACGGAGCGTCTCTGTGGAAAGGTCGCCGGCCGCGCCGGGGGAATCTGTGGAAACGTTTTCCCCAGCGATCTCGCCGATCTGCACGCCCTGGACCGAGGACCGGATTTTGGCCGAGGCCTGCTTCCCCTCCGTGTAGGCGTTCTGTAGCACGGTCAGCGAGCGCTGGACCCGGTTCTCGAGGATGCCCTCGAGGACGTCGACCTGGCGCTCGATGTCGATCAGCGCCGACTGGAGCTTCTCCATGTCGACCGTGCGCGCGAACTGCATGTGCAGCTGGTACAGGGTCAGCAGATAGGGCAGGGCCATCGCGTAGCCGACCACCATCACGTGGCGGCGGTGCGCGTTGACGATCGCCCCCCGGCAGACGTCGTATGCGGCGTCCGGGATCACGGCCAGAGCGAACGGTGAGGTGGTGGCCGGGTCGATGTACTGGCTGACCTCGCGGACGCGCCGCTCGACCTCGCGCTCGACCTGGGCCGTCAGCTGGGCGCGCCGCGTGGCGTCGATGCCCGGCTCGGCCAGCTGCTCGAGGGCGAGGCTCGAGACCCACTTGGAGTCCATCGGCAAAAGCTTGCCTCCCGGAAGCCGGAGGGCGAGCTCGACGACCTTGCCGCCGACCCACACGTTGCGCTGCAGCATCTCGGGCGGCAGGTGGCGCAGCGCCTCCTCGAGGATGTTCTCGCCCGCCGCGCCGCGCGTCGAGCTGCCCGCGATGACGTTTTCGAGCCGCCGTAGGCTCGCTCGGGCTTCCTCCTCGATGGGCTGGCGAGCCGACAGGGCGGAGCGGAGCCCTTCGACGACCGACTGGGTCTGGGAGAGGCGCTCCCTGAGCTCGGCGGCCTGGGATTCCTGGGTCTGGCCACCGACGGCCAGGCGACTCTTGAGGTCGGCGACCTCGAGCAGCTGGGTCGAGGTCCGGCGGCCCAGATCTCGCACGAGCGTGGCCACCCAGGCAACTCCGGCCACGAGGCATACCAGAAGCAGCGCGAACAACAGTTCGGCCAACGACATCTTGCGCATTGTAGTCTCGCCGGAGGGGTATAAACAAGGGTGTTAAGAGCATGAGATGGAACCCAGGTTCCCTCTCATCGCGGCGTCGGCAAAGCCGACCCGGCCTGGCGGCCGGGCAAGCGCCGCTGCTCACCTTCCTACAAGGAGTAGCTAGTTTTAATAGTGACCGAGATGGCCGAAATCAAGCCGCTGCGCGAAGCCGAGCAGGCCCCAGACCGTATCCCTCTGGAGGAGGTCTACATGCGCATGGCCGAGGAGCTGGCCAAGCGCTCCACGTGCCTGCGCCTGCAGGTGGGCACCGTGATCACGACGCCGGACCTGACCCAGGTCCTCGGCATCGGCTACAACGGCAATGCGCGCGGCCTGCCGAACCGCTGCGACTCGACGACGCCTGGAGCATGCGGCTGCATTCACAGTGAGATGAACGCCGTCATCAAGGCCGGCGCCCAGCTCGCGGGCAAGGTCATGTTCGTCAGCGCGTCCCCCTGCGTGATGTGCGCCAAGATGGCCATCAACGCCAATGTCGCGCGGGTCTATTACCGCGAGGCCTATCGCGACCCAGCGGGCCTCGACGTGCTGCGCCAGGGTGGGGTGGAGGTCATCCACTACGACCGCTGGCGCGACCTCTGGCGCTAGACGCGCCGATCCTTCAGACCAAGACCTGGGACGTGAACGCGCCCAGGTGGGTCAGGGCGGATTCCAGCCCGGCGTAGAACGCTTCGGGCTGTTCGAGCCAGGGGAAATGGCCGGCCTGCTGGATCAGGACCAGCTTCGATCCGTTCACACGCAAATGTATGCGTGCTGCCTGCGTGGGTGAGCAGATGAAGTCGTCGTCGCCCACCACGATCACGGTCGGCACGCGGATTTCCTCCAACCGGTCGAGGACGCCGCGAGCGAACTCGGCCTCGTTGACGATCATCATCGTGTAGGCCTTGATCGAGTAGGTCTCCGACGCGAACGCGCCCTCTTCCAGTCGAGAGACGTCGTGGAAGTAGAAGGGGAGGATCGCACGGAGGTGATTCCTGAACTCCTCGTCGGAGGTGGGATCGTCGTCGCTGTGCAGGACGGCATAGGCTGCGGGAAACCACGGCTCGCCGCTTCGCCTGTTGACCCGCATGTCGTGGTCGGCTCTCCAGGTGTCGTCAATCGCGGCGGTGCTGTTCAGGAGAATCAAGCCCCGGCATGATTCGGGGTACTGCACCGCGAAGTTCTGCGCGAGCAGACCTCCGAGGGAATGGCCCATGACCCAGACCGACTGCTCGCCCATCAGCTGTCGCAACTTGTCGATGTCGCTCATGAAATGTTCGAGCCGGTAGGCGTCGTCTGGAAGGGATTGAGCCGATCGACCGGAGCCCCGAGTGTCGAGGTACACGATCGTGAACAGGCGCTCCAGGGGCTGCAGAGTTTCGAAATACAGGTCGCTGCTGGCCCCCCAGCCAGGTGTGGGGAAAATGCAGACAGGCCCCGATCCGCGCACCGTGAACCACGCCTTGAGGCCGTTCAGCGTCGCGACGTGATCGCCCCGATCCATCAGTTGGTCGAATTGTGCCTCCGGGGTGGCTATCGCAGGATCTCCCAGCCGTCCTTCGTCTGGACGATCCGCGGTTCGACGACCGGGACGTCTTGGAGGTCACGAGCGCGCGCGAGCAAAGATGACGCATCGTGCGCGCCGGCGACCGACTCGAGCACGGCGCGCGTGGCGTAAACCAGCGTGATCTCGGGATCGTCAAGCGCCTTCTGCGGGGCGATCCACCGCCAGTCGGTCACCTCGCCCTCCTGAGGACGCACGGCCTGGCCCTCGGGCATGCGGGCAAGGTAGAAACGCGCGTCGAATCGTCGCCGCAGCTGCGCGGGCGTGACCCAGCGCGCAAACAGGACGAGGTCGTCGAGGACCGGCTCCAGGCCGATCTCGCGGAGCGACTGGCTGAAGGTTGATCCGCTCTCCGTTAGCCTTCGAACCTCTTCGCAGTCAGAGTTCGCGGCGAACCCGCGCTCGCCTTGGGCCAGCAGGATGCCGGCCTCCTCGAACAGCTCGCGCACCGCTGCGCCGCGGATCTCGTCGTCCCAGACGCGGTCGTCCGCGTGGACGGCGCCGCCGGGAAACACGTACGCGCCGGGCGCGAAGTCGGCGCCGCCGGGCCTGTGCACGAGGAGCAGCTCCCAGGGAGTGCCCTCGCGGACCAGCAGCACCGTGGCCGACGGTCGCGGCGGGACCGGTGGCTCGGTGAGGTTGAGGTGATCGGCGAGTCCGGGCGGCAGGGCGATGGACCTGACGATACCTGCTTAGCATTCGAGCGGTGGACTACGGCATCGCCGGCAAGGTCGCGCTCGTCACCGCGGCCACGCGCGGCATCGGTCTCGGCATCGCCGAGGCCCTGGCCAACGAAGGCGCGCGTGTCGCGGTGGTCGCGCGCACCGAGGCCGACGTGGCCCGCGTCGCGAAGTCGATCGGCGGCCTCGGCGTCGCGGCCGACGTCCTGAACGAGGCCGACTGCGCAAGGGCTCTCAGGGAAACCGAAACGCGCCTGGGTCCGATCGACATCCTCGTCAACAACTTCGGTGCGCGCGCTGGCAGCACGTGGGACGACACCGGCCCCAGCGAGTTCGAGGCAGCATTTCGGGGCAACGTCGTCGTCAGCGCACGCATGACGAAACACGTGCTGCCCGGAATGATCGAGCGCGGCTGGGGACGCATCGTGGTGATCACCTCCGTCTACGGGCGCGAGGCAGGCGGCGCCCCCGCCTACAACGCGGCCAAAGCCGGCGAGATCAGCTTTGTGAAATCGCTCGCGCGTGAGGTGGCGTCGAAAGGGGTGACCGTCAACGGCATCGCCCCGGGCTCCGTCCTGTGGGAGGGTGGGGGCTGGCATCGCCGGCAGCTGGCCGACTCCCAGGGGATCGCCGACTTCGTTCGGCACGAGATGCCGATGGGCCGCTTCGGAACCGTCGAAGAGGTCGCGAGCGTGGTCGCGTTCGTGTGCTCGCGCCAGGCAAGCCTCCTCAACGGCGCGAACATCTCGGTCGACGGGGCCCAGGGCAGGTCCAACATCTGAGCCCGATGCCGAGCCGGATTCCCAAGGTGGCCCTGGTCGCGATTCTGGTGCTTATGGTCGGCTGCTCGCAGCCGGCCCAGGCTCCGGCGAGCACCGCGCCGAGAACCCTCAGCGGCAGCATCGGCGCGGCCGCTTATGAGATCGACGTCCCGTCGGGTTGGAACAAGACGCTTTTTCTCTGGAGCCACGGCTACGCCGCCCCCGGCCAAGCGAACCCGGCGCAGGCCGCGCCGAGCGGCGACGCCCGCGCGTGGCTGCTCGGCCATCATTACGCGATCGCGGGCTCCTCCTACAGCTCGACCGGTTGGGCGCTCGAGGATGCGTTCAAGGACCAGATCGCGCTGCTCGATTACTTCAATTCGCACGTCGGCAAACCGGCCCGTGTTATCGCGTGGGGCGCGTCGCTCGGCGGCATCATCACCGCTGGACTGGCACAGCTGCACCCCGAAAGATTCGCGGCCGCGATGCCGCTTTGCGGCGTCCTGGCGGGAGGCATCGCGACCTGGAACACGGAGCTCGATGCAGCCTTTGCGTTCAAGACATTGCTCGCGCCGCAGTCCGCACTGAAGCTGACGCACGTGACCGATGGCGCGTCCAACTTGCAGCTGGCGCAGCAAACCCTGAGCACCGCTTCCGCCACGCCACAGGGGCAGGCAAGGCTTGCCCTGGTCGGCGCCCTGATCGACCTCCCGGGATGGTTCGACCCGACGCAGCCGGAGCCGGCTCCCACCGACTACGCCGCTCAGGTTCAGCAGCAGATTCAGTGGGAGGCGCGCGTCGACTTTGCGTTCGCGTTTCGCTACCGCACCGACATCGAGCAGCGCGCCGGCGGCAACCCATCCTGGAACGAAGGTGTCAACTACTCGGCTCTCCTGGCGGGCTCGCCTGGCGTCGATGAGGTGAGGGCCCTGTACCGCCAGGCTGGTCTCGACCTCGACGGCGACCTGCGCGCACTCGCCGCCGCACCAAGGATCAAGGCGGATCCAGCGGCCGCGGCGTACCTCCAGCGCTACATCACCTTCGACGGCAGGCTTGACGTGCCTGTCCTTTCCATGCACACGACCGGTGACGGGCTCGTCATCGTCCCGAACGAAGACGCCTACGCCGGTGTCGTGGGTGCGGCCGGCAAGCAGGACCTGCTGCGCCAGGTCTTCGTCCATCGCGCGGGCCACTGCACGTTCACGGCGGCGGAGACGATCGCGGCTCTCCAGGTCCTGCTCCAACGGCTGGACACCGGAGCATGGGACGACGCGGCGCTCCAACCCGCCGCCTTGAATACAGGCGCGCTCGCCCAGGGAGCCAAGGCCAACTCATTCTTTGGGCTGGACGTCCCGCCGGCCTTCGTCGCCTACAAGCCCGCGTCGTACCCGCGGCCCTTCGACAGCCGCTCGGCCATCCCGGCCTAGAATCCGAGCCGGTGGCCACCTTTAAGGCGGTGCTCATGCCAGACCCCACCGGTGCCGGAACCTACATCCTGGTGCCACGCGAGCTCAACACCCGCCTCGGTCTCAAAGGCCGGCCCAAGGTCCAGGCGGTCATCGCGGGGCATCCATATCGCGGTTCGCTCATGCCGATGGGCGACGGGACATTCTGCCTCGGCGTGCTCAAGGCGATCCAGCAGTCTGCCGGGGTGGCGCGGGGCGACACCGTCACCGTGGACATCCAGCTCGATACCGCGCCGCGCGTCATCGAACCGCCCGCCGACCTGGCCAGGCTGCTGGCGCGGGACAAGAAGGCGGCCTCCGGGTGGGAGAAGCTCTCGTACACGGACAAAAGAGAGATGGCACGCAGCCTTGAGGAGGCAAAGAAGCCTGAGACGCGCGAGCGCCGGCTGGCGGCCGCGCTCGAGAAATTACGGTCCTAGGGGCCCCGCTCCCAGCTGGCCTGCGATGAACAGCGTCGTCGGGTAAAGCCCGAGACCGAGCGAGGCGACACCGCTGATCGCGATCGCGAAATTGCTGCTGACAGAGACGGGCACGCGCTCAACGCGCGGCGACGGCGTCCATACCGGAATCAGCACCTTGATGTAGTAGAAGACCGAGACCACGCTCATCAGGACCGCAAGCACGACGAGCCACGTGTAACCCGCGCCCACCCCGGCGGTGAACAGGAAGAGCTTGCCGAAGAAACCGACGGAGGGCGGGAAGCCCGCCAGCGACAGCATGAAAATCGTCATGGCGGCGGCGAGCAGCCAGTTGCGCCGAGCCAGCCCCTCGAGGTCCGCGAAGCTGTCGCGCTCGCCGTCGGGCCCTGTGAGAAGGGTGATCACGGCGAACGCCCCGAAGTTCATGAACATGTAGACGAAGAGGTAATAGAGGACGGCGGCGAGCCCGTTCTGCCCTCCGGCGATGACACCGATGAGCATGTATCCCGCCTGGGCCACGCCCGAGTAGGCGAGCAGCCGCTTGAGGCTGGTCTGGACAATCGCCATCAGGTTGCCGACGATCATGCTGGTCGCCGCGACGAAGGCGAGCAGCGTCTGCCACTCGGGTGCGAGGTGGGGGAGACCGCTCGCGAAGACCCGCATGATCATCGCGAAGGCCGCGGCCTTGGTGCCGACCGACATGAACGCCGTGACCGGCAGCGGCGCGCCCTGGTAGACGTCCGGGGTCCACATGTGGAATGGCGCGGCGGACACCTTGAAGGCGAACCCCACGCCCATCAGCAGGATGCCGAGCAGCAGAAGAGGATTGCCGGTCGCCGACGACGCGAGGTTCTTTGCGATCTCCGGAATCACGGTCGTCCCCGACCCGCCGTACACGAGCGCCATTCCGTAGAGGACGAACGCGCTCGCGAACCCTCCGACCAGCAGGTACTTGGCCGCCGCCTCCTGCGAGCGGCTTTCGGTCCGCGCGTAGCCGCACATGATGTAGAGCGCGATCGAGAGCGTCTCGAGGCCGAGGAACACGGTCACGAGAGATGTGGCCGATGCGAGGACCATCATTCCGATCACGGCCGCCATAACGAGCAGGTGGAACTCGGATTCCAGCAGCCCGCGCCGCTTCAGGTACGCGCGCGATAACGCGACGGTCATGATGCCAAGGCTCGCAAACAGCACCTCGAAGAACAGCGCGAAGTCATCCCCGCTCGCGAAGCCGTGATACGCCGATCCGCCTTGCCCGTAGCGCCAGCTGTAGACGGCACTCGCCAGCGAGTACGAGAAGCCGACCACCGCGACGATCGCGACCGCGCCGCCGCGACGGCTCTTCGGCAGGACCAGGTCGGTGACCACCGCGAGCAGGAAGAAGCCGGTCAGCGTCGCGATGGCCGCGATCTGGTTGACGTCGGCGAGCGCCTGCGCCCAGCTGTAGCTCAGGTCGGTGGTGAGAGGCATTACCTGTAGAGGCCCGTCTGACCGAGTGAGTTCATCAGGCTGGTCAGGACACCCGGGGCGAGTCCCAGAGCGAACATCAGGGCGACCAGCGGGGCAAGGAGCATCAGCTGGCCTGCGTAGATGTCAGATCGCGGCACGGGTCCGGCGGGCGTCCCCTGCATCACGCCCTGGAACAGCCGCAGGATGTAGACGGGCGTCAGCACGAGGCCGATCGCCCCAAAGACCGCGAGCAGAGGCGCCCTCTGCCAGGCGCCGAGCAGGGTCATGAACTCGCCCACGAAGCTGTTCAGCCCGGGCAGTCCCAGCGCGGCGAACGCGACGACGGCGAAGACGCCGGCCATCACCGGCATGCGAAGAGCCAGGCCGGCCACCGTCCTTCGGTCGCGCGTCCCGGTGAGATCGGCGATCCACGCGACGATCAGGAACAGCGCCGCGATGATGATCCCGTGGTTGACCATCTGCAGAACCGCACCCTGCTGGCCCTGGATGTTGAAGGCGAAGATGCCCAGCACGATGAAGCCCATGTGGCTGATGCTCGAGTAGGACACGATCAGCTTCATGTCGTTCTGGACGAGCGCCATCAGCGCGCCCCAGATGATCGCGACCACCGCCAGCACCGGGATGACCCACCGCCAGTCCCACCAATCGGACGGCTGCGGGAAAAGCGGTACAGCGATGCGGAGGAAACCGTAGGCGCCGGCCTTACCCATGACGCCCGCGAACGTGATCAGCATCGGGGTGGGCGCCGCCATGTAGGCGTCGGGCAGCCAGCTGTGGAAGGGGAACAGCGGCGTCTTGATCGCGAAGGCGAGGGCGAAGACGAAGAACAGCCCGAACTGGAGGGATGG
>DATNMQ010000167.1:0-7808 GCA_035602465.1 Candidatus Sulfotelmatobacter sp.
GTAGAGGATGGCCGTGCTTGCCTTGATGTTGCCCATGCCGCTGTTGTCGAAGTCGCGCGGCATGTATCCGTTGAAGTTGGTCAGGCTGTCGTGGAGGACCGTCGCCCACGTGATCTTGTGGTCGCGCAGGGCGGCCTCGTAGACGTACGGCTTGAAGGACGAGCCAGGCTGTCGCTTCGAAAGCACGACGTCGAACTGCCCGCCGATCGAGTCGTTGCCGTAGTCGGCCGAGCCCACCCAGGCGACGATCTCACCGGTCTTCGGTCGCGCCGCGAGCAGGGCCGAATTGTTGACGTTCATGGAACCGAGGTCCAGCACACCATTGGCTACGGCCGCCTCGGCGTTCTGCTGGATGTCGAGGTCGAGCGTCGTGTGCACTACGATCCCGCCCTGCTGCACAGCTGCGGAGCCGAACATCCCCTCGAGGTCGGACAGCACGTAGTCGACGAAGTGCGGCGCCTTGCTCTGCCGCGCCGAGGCCTGGATGTGCAGCTCCGACTTGACGTCTTCGCTCGCCGCCTTGTCCGCGTCTAACGTGCTCAGGGCGTTGATCGCAACCATGCCCTGCAGGACGTACTGCTGGCGCTCGTGTGCGCGGTCGTAGTGACGCTCGGGGTCGTAGGCGGTCGGCGCCTGGATCAGGCCGGCGATGAAAGCCCCCTGGGCGGGAGTCAGGTCCTTCGCGTCGGTGTCGAAATATGTGCGGGCCGCCGCGCCCACACCGTAGGCGCCATGCCCGAAGTACACGCGGTTGAGGTACATGTCGAGGATCTGGTCCTTCGAATAACGCTGCTCGAGAGCCGCCGCCAGGACCAGCTCCTGGATCTTCCTCGTGAAGGATTTCTGGGGCGTCAGCAGCTGAATCTTCACCAGCTGCTGCGTGATGGTGCTGCCGCCCTGGTTCAGGCCGTGCGAGGTGACGTCTACCCACGCCGCGCGGGCGGTCGACCCGGGGTCGATCGCGCCGTGGTTGTAGAAGTTGCGGTCTTCTGCCGCGAGCACCGCCTTCGGTGCAAACGGGCCCATCTGCTGCAGCGTCAGCGTGACGTGGTAATGGCCGGCCGGGCTCCAGTCCTCGATCAGCTTTCCGTTGCGGTCGAGCACGATGACATCGCCCGCGGCCAGCACGTTCTGGCTCGGGTCGGGCAGGTCCTTGATCGCCCACAGGACGTAGAGGGTCGACGCGATCATGAGCACGCCGATCGCCGCGGCGATCCAGACCCGCTTGGTCCACAGCCAGACGAATGGGCGGAGCCAGAGCGAGGTTTGGCCGCCCTTTGCAGCCGGTTCGGTTACCACCCTTCGCGCTCCTCCTCCGAGCGCTCATCTGGGCGGTGAGGGACCGCGTTTGAGCGCTACGAGAGGACAACGCCCGGGTAGACCGATTTAACCGGGAGTCTTGTTTAGCTGAATTCGACTGCTACGTACCCGTAGCCGTTCGATGCGACCACCCACGCGGTGGCCACGTAACGGTACGGGCCCATGATGTTCGCCCGGTGGTCCGGACTGTTCATGAACATCGTGTTGAGCTGAGTGTCGTTGACGCCGGCTGACCAGTAGCCGATGTTCTCTCCGGCCTGGTGGCCGAGACCGCACGTCAGGTCGACGGACGGTCCATTGGTGTGCGAGAGGTAACCCTGCGCCGCGATGCGTCTGGCGTTGGCCTGGGCGACGCTGTACAGACAGCCGTTCCAGGTCAACGGACCGAGCCCGTTCGCGGCGCGGTCGCGGTTGATGAGCGCCTGCTGCGTCGAGTTGACCACGATCGCGGGAGCCGCCGGTCCGGAGCCGCCGGTCGAGGCCGCAGGGGGCGCGGGCGGCGGAGGTGGAGGCGGTGTCTTGATCTTCCGGGGCATCGCGTGCTGGACGGTCTTGGCGAAGTCGGTTCCGACAGACGGCTGCGCGAGCTGTGCGCGCGACGCGGTCAGCACCGGCTGGCCGATGGCTTCGCGGTGTACGACTGAGATCCCAGCCCCGCCGAGGGCGGCCACGATCGCGAATCCTCCAAGCCAGGTCAAAAAGCGCATCGCGGACGAGTCTGAGGGGGCCCGACGGCGACGGTGTTTGTCTTGGGTTAAGGCTTGTAAATCAAATCGCTGCGGCCGTTGCGAGCAGCGAATCTGGAGGGTGCATCCGTTGCGCTCGGCGCGTTACTCGGGCAGCCGGCTCTTCAGTCGCTCGAAACCAAGGACGAGAAAGGTTTCCGCGATTCGCTCCCACCCTCGCTTCTGCATCCACATCGCGGACATGGCCCGCAGCCCAAACTGCAGCGCCTCATAGACGGCAAACCGCTGCAGGGTCGCATGGGGTCGCAGCTCCCGGTAGCGCTGGATGAAGCGGAGGCGCGCGTCCTCCACAGCCACCGAGTCCCTCCAGTCTTGGGGACGCGACGGAACCAGGTAGGCGCAGAACTTACCCAGGTCATAGCTGGTTTCAGCTGTCGCGTAGTAGTCGAAGTCCAGCAGCGTGAACGTGTCGTTGTGAACCATGAACTGGTCGTACTTGAGGTCCCCGTGAGTGGGCAGCCATTCCTCTTCGTCTGTCTTCTGCACGCGCTCCCGCATGTGCGTGATGAGGTCCTTGAGCAAGAAGTGCCCATCGGGATGGACGTAGGCGAACTTCTCCGCGACTTTGTCGAGGCGCGCCAGCTCGGCCTCGATCGTGATGCGCTCATCGTTCTCCACACGCGATTCGTGGATCACGGCCAAAGCTTCGGCGGCCGGTTCGGAGACCAGTGCGAATTCGGTGCTCGTCCGGCTTGAACCGACCGGCTTGCCGCGAATGCCCTCTTCGATCAGCATGCCCATCTCCTCCACGTAGCCCAAAGGACGCGGCAGGTTCAAGTATCCGGGGTAATTGGCCGAGGCTCGCCAGAGGCCCTCCACGATTGTGTTCGTACGAAGGCCGCGCCGGCCTGGCTGGACCTTCCCGTAGACCACGATGGGAGTGGAGCCGACGTCGATCGTGTAGCGAAGGATCGCGCCGACCTCCGGTAGATAGCGCACTCGCTCGACGTCGATGTGCCGAGCCGCCGCCTGCATGTCCTCGACTTTGTCGAGTCCAAGCAACACGCCGGCCATCCTGGCTGGGTCGTTCGCGAGCGGCAGGTTGGGCATCGAAACGTCGTACGGGTAAAACCAGTAGGCGTGCTGGGTATCGGGAAACAGCCGCGGGTAGCCGACACCGTTGATCGGGTCGCAAGGGTTGCCGGCTCCGTGGCGCGCGAGGCGCGCGCTGAGCTGTTCCCAGGCCTCAGGGTTGAGAGCGCCCCTGGCGACTAACCGCAGGCTGCGCTCTTCCTCGTCCTTATATATGTCGATGCCGAAGACCGACCAGTAGGAGGTCGGAGGGTCGACCCGGTCCACACGGTGCCGGATGGAGTCGATCTCCCAGCCGGTGCCGGCCAGTGTTTCTTCGACGAACGCCGCGATCGACCCCTCGTCGGTCGCCGCCTCCATGGTTACTAAGGATGAAGCTTGCGTTTCCATTGCAAGCGTATTGCCCACACTAGGGAACGCTGAGCGGGGCGTTCTGCGACATATCCCTGTTGGATTGACGGGGTTGGTGTGCAGGACGGCGGCGAGGCAATTCGCTCATTTCCACGTGGAGGTGGGCATTGGAAGCATTCGGCGAATTCGTAGTAAGTCGGCCTGCGCTCGTGCGACGTCTGGCCGTACACGGTTTCATCCTCATGGCCGGACTTCTCTTGATGCTGGCTCGCACGTCTCCAGCTCTGGCGGCGGACAACTCGCAAGGCCAGGGCAAAGCACACGACCATACGAGTGCTTCCGCAGTGACTCATCGCCAGGACAGCCCCACGGCGAAAAACGAGAATCACATCGGCGGCGGTGGCGGTGACGGCGACGGAGGAAAGGCCAAGAGTAGCGGGACAGGTTCGGGCTCGGGCAGCAGCGCCGCGGTGAAGACCACCAGCGCTGGCACCGCCAAGACGAGCGGCACTACCGGTCCGCCCACGACGTCAGGTTCGGACAGTGGTACGGCCACGGGCGGTGGTCGCTCGGACACGCACGCCACAGCCGGCAACACCACAGTCACCAGCACGAGCAAGGGCAGCAGCAACAGCACAGTCACTAGCAACAGCAAGGGCAGCAGCAACACCACAGTCACCAGCAACAGCAAGGGCACCAGTAACACCAACGCCATCAGCAACAGCAAGAGCAACGGCGACAGCAAGAGCAACGGCGACAACAGTGGCAACAAAGGCACTGTGCAGACCAAGGTCATTAAGAAGAACGGGCCCGACGAGGTCGGCAACAGCACCGGCTCGACCGGGGCGGGCTCGGCGCAGACGGCGTCAGGCACCCAGGTCGGCAACAGCACCGGCTCGACCGGGACGGGCTCGGCGCAGACGGCGTCAGGCACTCAGGTCGGCAACTCGACCGGCTCAACCGGCGCGGGCTCGGCCCAAACGGCGTCCGGCCAGGTCGGCAACAGCACCGGCTCGACCGGGGCAGGCTCGGCGGTCACGGCATCCCAGGTCGGCAACAGCACCGGCTCGACCGGCCAGGGCTCGGCGGTCACGACCTCCGGCCAGGTCGGCAACAGCACCGGCTCGACCGGCCAGGGTTCGGCGGTCACGGCCTCCGGCCAGGTCGGCAACAGCACCGGCTCAACCGGCGCGGGCTCGGCCCAAACGACCTCCGGCCAGGTCGGCAACAGCACCGGCTCGACCGGCCAGGGCTCGGCGGTCACGACCTCCGGCCAGGTCGGCAACAGCACCGGCTCGACCGGCCAGGGTTCGGCGGTCACGGCCTCCGGCCAGGTCGGCAACACCGGTGGCGGCAACGTCACAGGCAGCGGCACCGGCGGAGTGTCCGGCGCCACTGCAACGTCAGGCGGCACAGGTGAGGTCCTGGCGGCTACGGGCGCGCCCATCGCGGGCGGCATCGTGGGCGGCATCCTTCTTCTGCTCGGTGGCCTCGGCTTGCGAAGGCGACGGCCCTAAGCGACCAACCAACGACGGCCGGGCCCGCAACTGGCGGGCCCGGTCTCTTTTTGCCAGGAGCTCGGTTCCAGGAGCCTGGACGCCCTGACGGTGGGTGGCAGGTTCTTGTCCGGTCTTTGCCACCGTTCACCGCGCCTACCTCACTTGTACGGTGACGAAGCACCCCCCTACGCGTTTTGATGTACTTCGAAATACCTCGTGTGGGGGATGCATGGACATGGCAGCGCTCCCGGCCATCGGCGAGTTGGCCGAGGACCTTAGCGAAGGCTCGCGAACCAAGCGCCCGGGCAACGGGCATGGACGGTCGCAGGAGTCCGCGCTGGCGGCTTTGGCCGCGGTTTCCTGCTACCTCGATTCAGACGAGGACCAGGGTGCGCTTTTCGGACGCTTGAGCGCGACGATCGCCGAGCAGTGCCGCGCGCAGCGCGCCGCGTTCTGGCGCATGGGATCCCGCGGCACCCTGACGCTGCAGCGGGACTCTTTCGGTTTCGTCCGTGACTCCCCAATCCACGAAATGAAGGTCCATCGCGGCGACGGCGCCGGTGTCATCGAGAAGATGCTCTTCGGCGACGAGCTCGACCTGGTCAAAGGAACGTCACCGGAGCTGGACGCAATCTGGCGCAAAGGCGGCCTCGACGCGCGGAACTCGATCGCCGCCGCGTGGCGTGCCGGAGACCACCGGATCGGCGCGGTCGTTGTCTACGACGCAACGCACGGCTTCGGCAGCCACGACGTCTGGATGCTTCGCCTGATGGGCATCGCGGCCGGCCTGGTCTCGCAGTACCGGGAGTCGGAGGACGAGCTCGGCGAGACGGCGGTCCGTCTCGAGGAGGCCTCGGCCGCGCGGCGGCACCTGCTGAACAACATCGCGGCGGGCGGCGACGAAGCGCGCCGGCGTTTTGCGAGCGCTCTGCACGACGACTCCCTTCAGCTCCTCACGGCCGCCGAGCTCCAGCTGGAGCGACTTCGGCAGGAAGCCGACGGCAGCCCGCGTGGCCCCCAGCTCGACCAGCTGCGCAACACGCTTCATAGAGTGGAAGACTCGCTGCGGAGGCTCCTCACAAACGTGAGCCCCGAGCCGCTGCAGCTGCCGGCCAACTTGCGCGAGGCGATCAGCGAGCGCCTCGAATCGATGAGGGTTCGCGCCGGCATCGAGCCGACCAACGACACACGCATTCCCGATGACATCCCTCCCGCGATCCAGGCGATCGTGATGAAGAACATCGCCGAGGCGCTCACCAACGTGGAGAAGCACGCTCGGGCGACACGGGTCCGGGTCGTGGCGGAGAAGGTGGACGGGGGGATTCGAGTCCAGGTAAGCGACGACGGCACCGGCTTCGTGGTCGCGGAGTCCGCGCGCGTCCCCGGCCACATAGGACTCATCGCCATGCGCGAGCGCGCTCAGCTGGCCGGCGGTTCGTGTCGCATCGAGAGCGAACCTGGGACCGGCACCAAGATCGATTTCTGGGTACCGATGAGCCTGTGAACACAGCGAGCGACCACTTAGCGAACGAAGGAAGGGAGATGCCAGCCAGGACGGCAGTCAAAGTCAAGACATCGGACCGGCATACAAACGGCGCCGCGCCAATCGACGCGCAGGCCATGCTTCGAGTCCTGGGGGCCGTCAAGCGCGGCGATTTTTCGGCCCGCATGCCGGCGGATTGGATCGGCTCCGCGGCCAAGGTCGCCGCGGCGCTCAACGACATCATCGAAGCCAACCAGCGCCTGGAGCGCGAGATCCGGCGCCTGAGCAAGCGCGTCGGCAAGGAAGGCCAGGTCAAGCGGACTCCATACGGACCCGCGGGTGGCGCGTGGGGGACAACTCTCGACGCCGTCAACGACCTCGTCGAGGATCTCGCCCGACCCAACACCGAGGTCGCTCGCGTCATCAGCGCCGTCGCCAACGGCGACCTCTCGCAAACAATGGCGCTCGAGATCGACGGACAGCCGCTGCAGGGCCAGTTCCTCGACACGGCGAAGACCGTGAACACGATGGTCGGCCAGCTGAACGCCTTCGCGGGCGAAGTGACGCGCGTGGCGCGCGAGGTCGGCACCGAGGGCAAGCTGGGCGGCCAGGCGCACGTCAAGGGCGTGGCCGGCGTGTGGAAAGACCTCACCGACAACGTCAACCTGATGGCCGGCAACCTGACCAGCCAGGTCCGCAACATCGCTGAGGTCACGACCGCCGTCGCCACCGGCGACCTCTCGAAGAAGGTAACTGTCGACGTCCGGGGCGAGATCCTCGAGCTCAAGCAGACCGTCAACACGATGGTCGACCAGCTCAACGCATTCGCCAATGAGGTGACGCGCGTCGCGCGCGAGGTGGGTACCGAAGGGCGCCTCGGCGGACAGGCCGACGTGAAGGGCGTGGCCGGCGTGTGGAAGGACCTGACCGACAACGTCAACCAGCTCGCAGCCAACCTCACCAACCAGGTGCGGGCCATCGCCGACGTTGCAACCGCGGTGACCGAGGGTGACCTGACGCGCCAGGTCGGCGTGGAGGCCAGCGGGGAGGTCGCGGTCCTCAAGGACAAGCTCAACGAGATGATCCGCAACCTGCGCGAGACCACCCGGGTGAACACCGAGCAGGACTGGTTGAAGACCAACCGGGAACGCTTCACGCGCATGCTCCAGGGCCAGCGCGACCTCACGACCGTCTCGAGCATGATCCTCTCCGAGCTGGCGCCGCTCGTCTCCGCCCAGCACGGCGTCTTCTACTTGATGGAGCAGTCCGACGGGATACCCATGCTCAGGCTGACAAGCACGTACGCCTACCGCGAGCGAAAGGGGCTGCACAATGCCTTCCGCGTCGGCGATGGCCTGGTGGGCCAGTGCGCCTTCG